>CALEJC010000175.1 GCA_937898205.1 uncultured Bacteroidales bacterium | reverse complement strand
TAACCACTAATAATTAATCATCCCAAAAGGGAATACACTACACTACTAACTAACCGAAAAAGCTCGCAGTGATGCGAGCTTTTTTTATCAGTCTTCCAGCAGTCCCGGTCTTAATCTTTTAGTGCGCTCGAGTGCCTGTTCGTCCTGCCATGCCTGTATAAGCTTCGGGTTTCCGCTAAGCAGCACCTCGGGTACTTTCCAGCCGTTGAATTCAGCCGGTCTTGTATATACGGGAGGTGAAAGCAGGTCGTCCTGGAAGCAGTCGCTCAGAGCCGAGGTCTCGTCCGTGAGCGCTCCCGGAATCAGCCTGATTATGGAATCCGCGAGGATTGCGGCAGGAAGCTCGCCTCCGCTGAGGACATAGTCTCCTACGGAAATCTCCCGTGTGATCAGATGCTCGCGTATGCGGTGGTCGATGCCTTTGTAGTGGCCGCAGAGGATGATGATGTTGCCCTTCAGCGAGAGCTCGTTGGCGATAGGTTGTGAGAGCCTCTCTCCATCGGGAGACATGTAGATGATCTCATCGTAGTCGCGCTCGGCTTTGAGCTCTTCAATCATCTGATATACAGGCTCAATCCTGATGACCATGCCTGCGTCGGGACCATAATTGTAGTCGTCTACGTTTTGTCTTGGACCTATGCCGTATTTGCGCAGATTGTGCACGCAAATCTCCACGACTCCCTTTTTGATCGCACGCCCCACGATGGAATGCCCAAGCGGACTTTCCAGTAATTCCGGCACAACTGTGATGATATCTATCCTCATAAAAGTATTATAGTTTCAATTTCTTTCCGCAAAATTACCCTTTTTATCTAAATTTGCTATATTTGTAAGTTATTAATAGAAAAAATAATTCTTAACGATATGAGTGAAAACACAATTCCTGAAAAGATTCAAGAAGTCGTTTCAGACGTAGAACAGAAAGTAGACAATGCCGTAGAGCTTGCAGAGGAGAAATTTGAAAAGCTGGCTGATAAGGTTGAAGAGCTTTATGAGAAGGCAAAGGATGCAGTAGAAGATGTTATTGACGAAGTGTCTGACAAGGCCGAGGACGTGTCTGACAAGGTGGAAGACCTTGCCGACAAGTCTCTGGAGGAGCTTTCAGAGCTTTTTGACAAGATCAAAAGCGGCGCTGACCGCATGTCAAGATCCAAGGAAGTAGAGTCTATCAAATCTGCTTTCTATAAGCTTTTGACAAAGCTCAAAGGCGATGATGCAGAGTCTGAGTCAAGCAGAAACAATCCTTTTGATGCCGTAGAGCAGAACTTCAAGGCAATGTATGCTGACTATAAGAAAGAGAGACTGGAGTTTAATAAGGCTCAGGAGCAGCAGAGAGAAGAGAACCTCGCCAAGAAGCAGGCAATCATCGAGGAACTCAAGGCTCTTGTTGAGGGCGCCGATGACGTGAGCGCTCAGTTCCCGGCTTTCCGCGAGCTTCAGAATCGTTGGAGAGAGGCCGGTCCTGTCCCTGCAAAGTCATACAGAGACATCAATGACCTTTACCAGTTCTATGTGGAGAAGTTCTACGATATGGTTAAGATCAACCGCGATCTCAGAGATCTTGATTTCAAGAAGAACCTTGAGGCTAAGCTTGCATTCTGCGAGGCTGCCGAGAAACTTGCTGAAAACGAAAACGTAGTTAGCGCTTTCTATGAGCTCCAGAAGCTCCACGAGCAGTGGAAGGAGTTTGGCCCGGTAGCAAAAGAAAAGAGAGATGACATCTGGAATCGCTTCAAGGCTGCAACTGCCGTCATCAACAAGAGATATCAGGCTCATTTTGAGGGCATCAAGGATCAGCAGAAGGAAAACCTTGTAAAGAAGGAAGCTCTCTGTCAGAAGGTTGAGGAGATTGTTGCGAAGGAGATCAAGAACTCTTCTGAGTGGAATGTATTCTCAAAGGAGATCGAGGATATCCAGGCAGAATGGCGCAAGATAGGCTATGCCACAAAGAAAGAAAATCAGAAGATTTATGATCGTTTCAGAGCGGCTTGTGACGCGTTCTATGCACGCAAGAGAGATTTCTATTCTTCAATTAAGGGTAGCATCAATGAGAGCATAGAGAAGAAGATGGCTCTCATCGAGCAGGCAGAGGCCCTCAAGGACAGCAAGGATTGGAAGAAGACTACCGATCAGTTTATCTCTCTGCAGAAGCAGTGGAAGGAGATCGGTGGCATCCCACGCAAGAAGTCTGAGAAGCTTTGGACAAGATTCCGCGCCGCTTGTGATGAGTTCTTTGCTGCACGCGATGCTGCATCTCTTGCAGAGAATGATTACTTTGCCAACCTCAAGGCCAAGAAGAAACTCATCGAGGAAATCCTCGCCTACGAAGTTTCAGATAACGAGGCTGAGAATGCTGATATGTACAGACAGTTCTCAGATCATTGGGCATCTATCGGTCATGTGCCATTTAAGGAGAAGGACAATATCAATGGCGCCTACAAGGAGGCCATGAACAAGAAGTTCCCTCTTCTTGCACAGCCACAGAGAGCTGGCCGCAATGCTGCTCCAAAGAGCGCAAAGACAGTGCTTATCAACAAGTACAACGCTCTCCAGCAGGATATCACCACTTATGAGAACAATATCGGATTCTTTGCAGCATCAAAGAACAGTGCACCACTCATCGCACAGATGCAGCAGAAGATAGAAGAGGCTAAGGCTCAGTTGCTTGAGCTTGAAGCACAGATCCGTAAAGCAGAGGAGGATGAGCAGTAATGGATAAGAATTCGATTATTGGTTTTGTCCTCATTGCTTTAATCTTTATCGGCTTTTCTTCATACGAGGCCAACCGCTCTCGCAAGATTGAGGCGGCACAGGCTCAGGCAGACTCGATCGCTCTTGCCCAGAAAATTGCTTGGGAGGCAGAGCACCCTGTGACTGACCGTGTGAAGGTGGTAGAGCAGCAGAATATCTATAAGGATTCGTCCATTGAGCTTGCTTCAAAGGCCGCCGCAGAGATTATTTCTCTTGAGAACGACAAACTCAAGGTTGAGTTTACAACAAAAGGCGCGCAGCCATATAGCGTCAATGTAAAGGATTACTACAACTACGACAGCACTGCATTGTATATCTTCAAGCCGGGCCAGGCTGAGTATTCTGTCAGTGTCTATGCCGGAGAGTATATCCACACCAAGGACTTTACCTTCACTGTCGTAGAAAACACCGACAGCACTGTGGTCATGAGACTTCCGTTCTCAAACGGAGGTTACATCGAGCAGAAATATGTCCTTCTTGAAGACAGTTATAGAGTAAACAACTATCTCTCATTTGTGGGTCTTGATGGAGTGATCCCACGCAATGTGAGTGTTTTTGATATTGACTACAACCTCACCATCCCTCGCATGGAGAAGGGTTACAAAAATGAGGTCCAATATTCAAAACTCAACTATTATTTCGATGGCGACAAAAAGCCGGAGGAAGTGGGCAGAGGCCGCAGTGGCAGTGAGAGAGTAGAGTCCAAACTCAGCTGGTTTGCCTTCCAGCAGCAGTTCTTCTCTGCCATCTTCAGAGCTCCTCAGCAGTACTCTTCAGGTGAAATGGCGATCAATTTCTTCCCTGAGAATGATCCTGACCACAACCTGATGGCTTGTAGTGCCAAGATGCGTTCTGAGTTTGATGCATCGCAGGATTCAACCATCCCGTTTGAGTTCTACTTCGGTCCAAACCACTATCAGACACTCAAGAGCTATGATCAAAACTATGAGAAGATCATCCCTCTTGGAGGCTCGTTGGTGGGCTGGTTTACCAAGTATGCCATCATCCCGATGTTTAACTTCTTCAGCCGCTTCATCGACAGCTTCGGTCTGATCATCCTTCTCATGACACTTGTGATCAAGCTTGTAGTCTTCCCATTTACCTACAAGTCTTTTGCTTCGTCTGCAAAGATGAATGCACTCAAGCCTGAGATTGACAAGATCAACGCTAAGTATCCAAATTCGGATAATCAGCAGGAGATGATGAAGAAGCAGCAGGCTACGATGAATCTATATAAGAGGGCAGGAGTGAGTCCGATGGGCGGATGTCTTCCTATGCTCCTGACTTTCCCTATCCTTTGGGCGATGTTTAGGTTCTTCCCTGCATCAATCGAGCTTCGTCAGCAGTCATTCCTCTGGTGTGATGACCTCTCTGCCTATGACTCGATCATCGACTATGGCACCAAGCTTCCTATCCTCGGAGACCACCTTTCTCTCTTTGCCCTTCTGATGGCAGTGACCATGTGGCTCTACTCAAGGATGACGATGTCTTCTCAGCCAAATGCCAATGATCCTAGCGCAGCTTCAATGAGGTTTATGAGCCTCTGGATGATGCCGATAATGATGTTCTTCATCTGTAACAGCCTCTCTGCAGCGCTCAGCTACTATTACCTTCTTTCTCAGCTCATCTCTATCGTTCAGACATGGGCGATCAGAAAGAGCATCAAGCCTGAGGCAGTGCTCGCAAAGTTGAAGGAAAGCGAAGGCAAGCCGCTCCCTAAGAGCAAGTGGCAGCAGAGACTTGAGGAAGCGCAGAAGCTTCAGGAGAAGCAGATGCGTGAGCAACAGAAGAGATATAGATAATGATTAAAGACAATCTCAATACTATTATAAAGACGCTGCCGCCAGAGCTTAAACTGGTGGCAGTTTCTAAATTCCATCCGGTCGATGCCATCCTTGAAGCCTACGATGCCGGACAACGTCTCTTCGGTGAGAGCAGGCCGCAGGAACTCTCAAAGAAAGTGGCTGCTCTTCAGGAGTCTCATCCTGAGGTCCTTGAAAATATCGAGTGGCATTTTATCGGTCATCTTCAGACCAATAAGCTCAAGTTTGTCCTCCCTTATGCTCATCTTGTGCAGTCGGTGGATAGCGCTCATCTGCTGGATGCGATCAACACATGGGGCAAGTCTGCCGGCAAGAAAGTCAATGTCCTTCTGGAAATGCATGTCGCTGCTGAGGAGACCAAGCAAGGCTTTGCCGAAGAGGAGATACTGGATATACTCTTCCGTGCAGAGTCCTACTCTCACATCAACTTCTGCGGTCTGATGGGGATGGCTACTTTTACAGATGACCAGGAGTGCATACGCGCAGATTTTGCTCGCATCAGTGATTACTTTGCCTACCTCAAAGACCTGTTTCCTGAGCTTGAGAGCTTTAAGGAACTATCTATAGGCATGTCTTCCGACTACTTGATCGCCTTGGAATATGATGCTACAATCGTGCGAGTGGGCACGTCAATATTTGGAGAGAGACAGTACTAGTCAAAAGCCAGACCGGAATATCTCCTGATGTAGAAGTCGTCAATCGTTCCTTTGCCCTTACGGGTTACGAGGAAATTGACGATTTCTGCTATTTCTTCGGTCTGTATCAGCTCGTCTGCCTTGATGTCAGGACGCATCTGCTTTACCATCTCTGTGGCCACCCCGCCCGGACTTATGAGGTGGACTCTGATGCCAAACGGCTGTACCTCCTTGGCAAACACCTTGGTGAAGCCGGTCAGAGCGTGCTTGGAAGAGGCATAGACTGATTGGTTGGCATATCCCTTAAATCCCACCACGGAGGCGATATTGATAACTATCGGCTTCTCAGACTCTTTGAGGTATGGAAGCGCTGCCTTGCTGATGAAGAAAGGGGCTTTTGCATTGACCTTGAAGATCCTGTCCCAAAGCTCAGGTGTCGCCTCGTAGAAAGGACCTGCGTGAGAGAGTCCAGCACAGTTGACCAGCAGGTCAAGTCCGCCAAATCTGCCCACAGTATCAGAGACGACCTTGTCGTAGGAGCTTTCTTCGCCGAGGTCTACTTCGATGATGTGGCATCTGACTCCAAGTGCTTCTATTTCTGATGCTGCCTGCTCGAGTGAGGCTCTGTCTCTGCCTGTGATGGCGAGGTCGTAGCCCAGTCTTGCGAGCTCGAGAGCTATAGCTTTACCGATTCCGCGCGATGCGCCGGTGACCAATCCTGTCATGTCGTGATTATTTTATGAGGTTTATCATTGCTCGTGCGACCTTCCTTGAAGCACCTGATCCGCCGAGCGAATCCCTGATTGCCTTGTAGTCGTCAAGCATCTGCTGTCTGTAATTGCTGTTTTCAATGAGGCTGCGGATCTCCTGTGTGATGGCATCTGCGCTGAATTCCTCCTGCACAAGCTCCTTAAAGGCCATCTTGTCTATGCAGAGGTTGCCAAGCGAGATGTATTTGATGTTTTTGCGCACATTGAGGATCTTGGTTGCTGCAAAGTAGGTGAGGGCGGAGGTGTTCCACACTACCACTTGCGGTGTGCCGATGAGCGCCGTCTCAAGCGAGGCTGTGCCCGAATTCACAACTGCCGCGTCTGCCCAGCGCACAATGTCGTAGGTGCGTCCAAACAGCAGCTTTACATTGCTGCGGCCGGCAATATGCTGCTCGTAGTCTTCTTTGCTGCGAGCGGGAGCGCCTGCGACAACAAATTGATAATCCGCATATTGCTTCAAGGCGCTTAGCCTGTCGACCATCTCCATGCAGATTGGAAGAGAGCGTGAGATCTCGGCATTTCTTGAGCCTACCAGCAGTGCTATAAATTTGCCTTCAACAGGTCTTGAGTATTGGTGGCTGTCGACGGCGTCAAGAAGAGGATTGCCTTCGTAGATAAAAGGGATCTCTGCCTTGGTGAAATATGGTATCTCAAAAGGAAATACGATGAATAGCTGGTCTACCCAAGCTTTGAGCTTGCGGTTGCGTCCTTCTCTTGAAGCCCATGTCTTAGGAGCGATGTAATAAAAGACCTTGATGCCCTTCTGGTGGCAGAACCTGGCGATCTTCATATTGAAACCCGGGTAGTCGATCAGGATTACTACATCCGGCTTCCATGAGAGGATGTCTTCCTTGCAATATTTGAGGTTGTCGAGGAGTTTTGTGGCTTTGCCTAGAACTTCTACCAGCCCCATGACTGCGCCCTCCTTATAGTGCTTAACGAGGTGGGACGCATATTTGCCGCCTTTTGCAGCTTCGGTCATGAAATCTCCACCCCAATAGCGGAATTCCGCCTCCGGGTCTTCTGCAATCAGCCCCTTGATGAGGTTGCTGCCGTGGAGATCGCCTGATGCTTCTCCTGCTATAATGTAATATCGCATAGCCTGTCTTTTTCTGAGTGGTCAGAGTTGTCAATATTATGAGGCGTGATGGTGATGTATCCGTCCTCCAGCAGCAGGTGGTCTGCCGGGTAGCAGTTGCCCTCATCGCTGGTGAAGTCGCCGGCCATCACATAGACTTCCTCTCCTTCTTCCAGGTTATTGAGGTAATCCAGAGCTTCTGCGGATGCCTGGCGGCCTGTCCTTTTCAGAAACTCGTGATAGTCCTGGTATTCTTTTTCCCAATGAGCCATGCCCATGTGGCAGAGTTTCACGCCTTTGATCTCGGATGCAGGAAGATCCGGAAAATTGATATTGAAGAACTGACCTTTGTCTCCGCTTCGCTTCTCCAGGATCTGATTGATCAATCCGGGCAGCAGTGCCTTGATTGCTGAAAAATCGGCATCCGGATCATAACTGTCAAGACTGATGCCAATCGAAGGGATGCCGTTGACGGCCCCCTCCATTGCGGCGCCGATAGTGCCGGAGTAGATCGCAGCGGTTGCGGCGTTGTTGCCGTGATTGATGCCGCTGACCACAAGATCGGGCCTTTCCGGATAGAGTATGTTGTCGATGGCAAACTTGACGCAGCTGGCAGGTGTGCCGTCGAGGTACCACCAGCTTTCTCCCTCTGTCTCAGAGAGTTTCTTCACTGCAATCGGTTTATGTCCCATCGTCACAGCCATTGACATGCCGCTCTGAGGTTTCTTGGGAGAAACGATAGTGAGCTCACCAAAAGGGCGCATGATCTCTACCAAAGAATGTATTCCTTTGGCCTCAAAGCCATCATCGTTGGTTATGATAATCTTCATCTTGAAAATTTTTGTTAATTAGCGCAAATATAATTGATTTTCACCATAATTTTTGATAAATTTGCACCGCATTTTGCGTCAAGAATTAGTTTAACAATTATTTTATAACATTTAGAAATGGTAAAATTAGGTATTAACGGATTTGGCCGCATCGGTCGTATGGTTTTCCGTGCAGCTGTTGAGAACTTCTCACAGGACATCGAGGTTGTAGGTATCAATGACCTTCTCGATCCAGAGTATCTTGCTTATATGCTTCGCTACGATTCAGTACACGGAGTATTCCAGGGTGAAGTCGCTGTTGAGGATGGCGCTCTTGTAGTTAATGGAAAGAAGATCCGCATCACTGCTGAGATGGATCCTGCTAACCTTAAGTGGGACGAGGTAGGTGCTGAGGTTGTTGTTGAGTCAACAGGTTTCTTCCTCACAGACGAGTCAGCTCGCAAGCACATCCAGGCTGGTGCAAAGAAGGTTATCATGTCAGCTCCTTCAAAGGACGCTACTCCTATGTTCGTATACGGTGTTAACCACGAGACTTATGCTGGTCAGGACATCATCTCTAACGCTTCTTGTACAACCAACTGTCTTGCTCCTATCTCTAAGGTGCTCAACGAGGCATTTGGT
Source organism: uncultured Bacteroidales bacterium (assembly GCA_937898205.1). Classification (GTDB taxonomy): domain Bacteria; phylum Bacteroidota; class Bacteroidia; order Bacteroidales; family UBA932; genus Cryptobacteroides. The sequence continues at coordinate 1,505 of CALEJC010000175.1, read as the reverse complement.
ATCAAGAGAGGTCTCATGACAACTGTTCACGCTGCTACTGCAACTCAGAAGACAGTTGACGGACCTTCAAAGAAGGACTGGAGAGGTGGTCGTGGTATCCTCGAAAACATCATCCCTTCATCAACAGGTGCTGCAAAGGCTGTAGGTAAGGTGCTTCCTGAGCTCAACGGTAAGCTCACCGGTATGGCTCTCCGCGTTCCTACATCAGACGTTAGCTTCGTTGACCTCACTGCAGAGCTTGAGAAGCCTTGCACATATCAGGAGATCTGCGACGCCATGAAGGCTGCTTCAGAGGGTGAGCTCAAGGGTATCCTCGGTTACACCAATGAGGCTGTTGTTTCTACAGACTTCCGCAACGACGCTCGCACTTCTATCTTTGATGAGAAGGCAGGTATCCAGCTCGATTCTACATTTGTTAAGATCTGCGCTTGGTACGACAACGAGTGGGGTTACTCAAACAAGGTTCTTGAGATGGCTAAGGTTATCACAAAGTAATTTTAAACCTCAATTTATAGAGATGGCTCTCCTCGGAGGGCCATCTTTTTTATTGTGGAATAGGAGAATTTTGATTAAGTTTGTAGTTGGTTAGAAAATAACACGATTATGAAAAAGTTTATTGTAATTGCAGCCGCTCTTATTGTCGGCCTCTCGGTATCTGCACAGCAGAGACCTTCTCCAATGTCAGAAGTGGATTACCAGTTCACTACAGTGATTGAGAACCCGATTACTCCAATCAAAAACCAGGCAAGCAGTGGTACTTGCTGGGCCTACTCGGCGATCAGCTTCTTTGAGTCTGAGGCTATCCGCCTTGGCAACATCAAGGATCCACAGCAGTATCCTGACTTCTCAGAGTTCTTTGTAGTATCTCATTCATACATGGACAGAGCAGTCAAGTATGTGATGCTTGATGGTAAGCTCAACTTTGGCGCAGGTTCTCAGTTTGAGGATGTTGCTCATGTAATCAGAGACTACGGTATCGTCCCTAACAAGGATATGACCGGTATGAACTATGGTACAGCTCTCCCAGCACAGTCTGAGTTGGATGCAGTGCTCGCAGCTTATGTAGGTGCAATTGCAAGAAACCCAAACAGGACTCTCACTACTGCATGGAAGCGCGGTTTCCAGGCTGTTCTTGATGAATATCTTGGCGAGTGCCCTCAGAACTTTGAGGTCAACGGTGTGCAGTATACTCCAAAGAGCTATGCTGAGGCCATGAAGATCAATCCTGACGATTATATCGCATTGACTTCATTTACTCATCATCCATTCTATCAGGAGTTTGTACTTGAGATCCCTGACAACTGGCGTTGGGACCCAATGTTCAATATTCCTATCGACGAGTTTATCGAGGTTCTTGACTATGCTCTTGAAAACGGATATACCGCAGCTTGGGGTGCAGACGTGAGCCATGCAGGCTTTACCCGCAACGGTCTCGGTGTCCTCATCGACGCAGCTGCTACTGCTGCCGGTTCAGATCAGGAGAGATAGGTAGGTAAGGAAGAAGG
>CALEJC010000174.1 GCA_937898205.1 uncultured Bacteroidales bacterium | reverse complement strand
CCCATCAACAGGTCCTTTCCGATCTTGACGGTGCGGGTGATGATTCTATTCTTTGTTTCCATAGACTATATCATATGCTTCCTGACGGATTGCCTTCCTGGTCTTGCCGTAGCGTTTTGTGAGCTGGAAGTGGATGCCCACAGTGGCCATTATATCAAGAGGATAGGCGTAGTTGTAGTAATATTTGCTGGCATAATCAGGCTGATAAAGGCTGTTCCAAGACCATCTTGCCAGACAGTTGAAGTGGATCTCGATAGGATCGAGCATGATCGCGATGCCTCCTCCTCCTTGAAGACCGTAGTCCCAACGGTTTTCATAGGGCTTGAAGCTGTTTCTATACTCATCCGTGACGCCCGGGCCCTCACGGGTGATGGACTGTCTCAGTCCGCCGTAGACACCCACATTGATCATTACTTTGACAGGCTCGACATCCATGTGGATCTGAGCCATCGCCGGGATTTCGATTACCTTGATTCTTGCCCTTGTGGCTCCATCGACAAGACCTCCCGGCTCTCCGGTCTCCAGATCCGGCTTAAAAGAAAAGCCCTCATCGCCTGTGGCTATGCCAAGCACGACACCGAAAAGAGGAATGCTTCCAAACATCTTGCAGTATTTGGTATAGGTGATGGATGCGTAGTGGGCATACATGAGAGTTTCCTTGTTGTACTTGGCCGGGTTAAACATCATGTTGGTAAATGTGACCCCGTAGTTGGCGCCAATCATGCTGTAGTCGTTGATGAGCTCCTTCTTCTCTTCCTCAAAAAACGCTGCATCGCTCTGACTCACAATCTCTTGGTCTTGAGCGTGTGAGGTCTGTGATGCGGCGATGCAAAGTATGATTGCGATGATATATCTTTTCATATTATCAGTCTGTAAAGATGGTGCTGATGTCTATTGTCTGTGTGAGTTCGGATCCTGTCGGGATCTCAAAGGTCCTCTCACCTTCGATCTCATAGAACTTCACTCTTTCGGGCTGCCTGTGCTGAAGGAGCGAGCCTGTATCCACCAAAGAGTTGCGGTTCTTGTCCTCTGTGATGCGGATGCGGTATTTGCCTGCCGAGAGGTATGGGAACTTCAATGTCTGGTCTTTGTCAATCACGTAGGAGCGGACAGCTTCAGCTTTTTCTCCCGGAAGCAGATCGACGATGATTTTCCTGTCTACTCCCACGACTTCGGCATTTAAGGTACTCAGTTTGTCATCTGTAGGAAGACTGCACTTAACCTCAAGGCTGTCGTTGTAGTGTCCGTTGATGTCTCTAAATCCTCTGTGTGGGATCTTGAGTGTGTACTCATAGCCCGTCTGCATCGGAGTCTGCGGCTTGATTATGTATCTTCTCAGGTTGAGACTGTCCCTCTCAACGGTGGTCTTGACTTCTTCTTCGACCTGACGAGGATTGACTGAGATGAGCTTCATCCGGTCAAAGCTCTCATAGATGATAGGCAAGTTAAACTCTGCGATGAAGCCGTTTTGCTCTACGGTCTTAGGGTCTGCTGTGAGGGTTATGACGCAGGTTGTATCGCCTTTTTTGATATCCCTTCTGGATTTCTTGGAGAAAGTCCTCTTGTTATTGGCAAGGCTGAGGTTGAACTTCTCTGTAGTCGGAGAGAGCACACCCGATGAGTCTGTCTTGTGATAGTCTATGCTGAACTTCATCGTGTCAGGGAAAGGTCTTCTGCTGTTGAGCCATAACTCCAAACTATCTCTCTCAAGGTTAAATTGAGTGATGATCTGATTGTCTCTGTATCCTTGGACCTCAATCTTGTCCACGATTGCGTCTTGAGCTGCAAAAGTGATGTAGGCCGCTCTCTCGCTCAGGCGCTCTTTATTCATAATCAGCTGCTTGGATGGCACTTCCTTGAAGAGCACAAGCTCATATTCGCTATTGCGCTCAAGGCATCTGAGCGTGTCAAGCATATCATATTTGAGCATCTCCTTGACTGTGTCGTGAGCGACCTGGACAGGTCTGATGAGCGAGTCAATAAATCCGACAAGCTCCGAGTCGGGCTCCAGGATGTTATTATTGTTGCCGTCCTTGATGGCATAGATCCTATAAAGCGTGTCCTGGATGAATGGCAGTACAAAGAAACCCCAGTCATCTGTCTTTGCTGCGGCATAAGGTTTTGTGTCATAGACTGCCGAGTCCCGCTGACTCTTGTGCAGGAGCACTGTGGCACCTTTGATCGGGGCAAGTGTGTTGCAGTCGAGGATGGTGCCGGTGAGCATCATTGAGTCTATCCTCTCTCCGGTCGAGAATACATAGGTATAGCCTGCAAACATATTGCCTTCGTTGGCATCTGCTATCGCGTCGGTGAAGGAGAGGGTGTAGGTGGTGTTGGGCTTCAGATCTTCTTCAAATGTCACCACCAGATCCTTGCCTCTCATCCTGGCCTTAGGAGGTTTCTGCTGAGGAGGGGAGAGGAATACGTTGCTTGCCGTCTTCAGAGTGACATACTCGTTGAAGGTAAACTCAAACTTTGCATCCTTGACAGGGACCATTGTTGCGCCCGGAAGCGGCTTGATGTCAATGATATATGGAGGTATGGTGTCTTTGTCGCCACCGGAAGGAGCCTCTGTTGTGTTGGCACAGGAGTGTATGAGCAACATAGGCAGGAAGGTGGCAGCAACTGCAATGATCAGTGGAAGAAATCTTCTCATATTCTATATGTCTGTTCTCTCGACATCTTGGATGCCGTCAATATTTCTAAGTCCGTTGAGCACATTGGTCAGGTTTTTCCTGTCCTTCATGTCAAACTCAATAAATCCTTCAAAGATAGCTTTATTTGTTGATAGAGTGAGTTTGCGCATGTTAATATTCATAGTGTGCGAGAGGTAGGAAGTGATGTCGTTGAGCAGGCCGATGCGGTCTACTCCCTTGAGCGCAAGGCGAATCGGGAAGGCGTGAGTGTCTTCCTTGCTGTCCTTGCTTTGCGCGGTCTTCTCGCCCTTGAAATATTCCGCAAGCTTGCTCTTGGCCTGGCGGGTCTGGAGGAAGTCCATCCATTCGGCTTTAGGCTTCGCGCTGGCAGCAGTAATGATCTCCACCTGATCGCCGGACTTGAGCTGGTGGGAGAGCGGCACGAGTTTCATGTTGACCTTGGCTGCGATGGCGCTATGGCCGATGTGTGTGTGGATGAGGTAGGCAAAATCAAGCGCGGTGGCTTTGCTGATGATGGTCTTCTGCTCGCCCTTAGGGGTAAATACCACAATCTCAGAGCTTTGCAGCATATCGAGCAGCTCGAGGGAGCTCACATCCTTGCTCAGAAGGATATCCTGTACCTGCTCAAGCCACTTGTCCATCTCGGAGTCTTTGTCGGTGCTGTAGCCGTTTTGCTTGTATGACCAGTGAGCCGCGATGCCTTTTTCTGCAATCTCGTCCATCCTCTTGGAACGGATCTGCACTTCGATCCACACTCCTGCCTGACTCATGAGAGTGCAGTGAAGTGCTTCGTAGCCGGTGTTTTTGGGATTTGAGATCCAGTCTCTGCGGCGGCTGTAGTTGTCTCGATAGAGGGAGAGAAGAGTCGCCAGGATCATGTAGGCATTCTGCCTCTCTTGAGCGATGTTGTCTTCCTTGGGCTCAAAGATGATCCTCACGGCATAGAGGTCGTATATCTGGTCAAAAGGTACATTCTTGGTGCGCATCTTATACCAGATGGAATAAGGCGTCTTGATGCGCTTCTTGATACTGAACTTGAACCCGGCCTCATTGAGAGCGGCACTGATCGGAGCTATGAAGTTGTCGATATCTGCTTGTCTTTGAGCCACATTGCCTTTGATGCGCTCGGAGATTTCAGCCCAATCTTCCGGTTTTTTATATTTCAACCAGATGTTTTCCATCTCCGACTTCATCTCATAAAGACCAAGCCTGTGGGCAAGAGGGATGAAGATGTTCATCGTTTCCGTCAGGACTTTGTCTTTTTTGTGTTCCGGAAGTGTCTCTATGGTCCGGCAGTTGTGCAGACGGTCGGCAAGTTTGATGAGCACGATCCGGGAGTCGTTGTTGAGGGTAAGGAGGATGCGTTTGATGTTTTCTGCTTCGATGCTCGCCGGGCTGTCTGTCGTGCCCTTGCGGTCTTCGTTGTCAAGCACAGTCTTGATCTTGTTCATGCCGTCGACAAATGACGCGATCTTCTCTCCAAAGAGGCTGGATACATCTTCTGTCGTGTAGTCTGTGTCTTCGCACACGTCGTGCAGGAGTCCGGCACAGATGGATTTATATCCGAGACCTATGTTGTTGACCACGATCTTTGCAACCTCGATAGGGTGTAGGATGTAGGGCTCTCCGGAGCTTCTGCGGATGTCTTTATGCGCTTCGTTGGCAAACTCAAAAGCCTTCTGTATGGTAGCGATTTCGTAATCGTTACGGCAGCGTGGCTTGGCAATCGCCATCAGCTCGGAGAACTTGTCTCTGATGATCTGTCCTTCAACTTTTGTAAACTTAGAAAAACTCATTATTTCTCCTCCTTGTCCCAATCAGGGATGTTATATCGGTCCAGGTTGTGGTATCCGTAGGTCAATTGTGCGCCATAGATGATGATCTGCCAGCTGTAGTTCAACCAGATGAGGAAGAGCGGGATGGCTGCGATCACTCCATAGACGCTGTTGATCCTGCCCACAAATACCTGAGTCTCAAGATATAGGTACTGGAAGACTACAAATACCAGGGCAGCAACTGCAGCAGATTTCAATGCAAACTTATATCTGACCTTTGCCGCAGGGATAAAGGTATACATTGCGGAAAGGGTAAATACAGACACGACATAAAATGAGATATATCCTATGAATTTGGATATCCAGCTTGCATCAGAAAGGTCGATGCCAATCAGATTGGTGATGTTGGACCTGTAGGTGATGCCGGCACCAAACAATACAAGGATAAACGGCAGAAGGATGAGGATGATCAGGTAGTATCCAAACCTCTTGTAGAGCTTGCGAGGTATCTTGCGGATGCCCCACACGTTGTTGAATACTCTTTCTACCTGAAACATCATCCAGAACACGGTCGAGAGGAATGTGAGTGCGGAGATGAGTCCGAGTCCGCCTCCCTTGGCGCTCTGGAGGATGGCTGTCGCCCTGTCCATCACTATGTTGATAAACTCAGGGTTGTTTGGAAACACTCCGTGGAGCATATCAAAGATCCACGCAGATAGTCCCAGACCGTCGGTTACGGCAAAAAGAAATGCGATAAAGGGGATGAGCGCCAGAGTGATGAAGTAGCTGAGTGCCACACATTGGAAACCCATCCTGTTTTGGGCAAAGCTGTCAATCGTGATGCGCAAGAGCTTGACAAAACGCACGATACGGGCATATCCTTTGGAGTATTGGCTGATGTCAATAGTCCAAATTTTGTCCGTAAAGAGGCTTGTTATGCTGCCGGCTATCTTCATTAAAACAGGGTTAACTCTTCAATTATTTCTTCTTTTCTTGCCGCTTTTTCTCCCGGGAGCATCGACATGAATTCGGCTTCTGATACCAGCCTGATCCCAAGTTGCTCACACTTCTTGAGCTTCTCCGGGCCGCTCTTCTCTCCCGCAAGCAGAAAACTTGTCTTGCTGCTGATTGAAGAACTGACTTTGCCGCCATGGGCTGCAATCATATCCTTGATCTTGTCGCGTGGGATGCTGAAGTTGCCGGAAACGACGATGTTAAGTCCGCTCAGGCTGTCTGATTTAGGGCCTTGGTCTGCTTCTGCTGCAAATTGCAGGCCTGCTGCTCTTAGGCGCTCGATCTGCTCTGTGCCTGAAGGCGAATGCATATAGGCATAGACGCTCTCGGCAATCACTGCGCCGATGTCGCCGACCTGCGTGAGCTCTTCGACGGATGCGGCAGCAATATGCTCGATGTCGCCAAAATGCTTGGCGATGCTTTTTGCGGTGGTCTCTCCGACATATCTGATGCCGAGCGCATACAGCACGCGCTCAAACGGCACTGTCTTGCTTTTCTCCAGGCTGTCCAGGAAGTTCTGCGCCGACTTTTCTTTCCAGCCTTCGAGAGCTACCAGCTGCAATTTGCTGATGCTGTAAAGGTCTGCCGGGCTGCTTGCAAGGCCTGCGGCATAGAACTGCTCGACTCCCGCTTCGCCGCAGAGGATATCCATCGCTTTTCTGCCGACAAAGTGCAGGATGCGTCCTTTGATCTGCATCGGACAGCCGCTCTCGTTGGGGCAGAACCATCTGGCTTCGCCTTCGGCTTTGACCAGAGGAGTGCCGCAGTCGGGGCAATGAGTAGGGAAGACCGGTTTCTCAAGGCCAGGGG
>CALEJC010000173.1 GCA_937898205.1 uncultured Bacteroidales bacterium | reverse complement strand
AATCAGCGCATATCAGAAAGTGATTTTGAAGAAGTACAAAAGAAATATTTAATCGAATGCAATAACGCTTTGTTAAAAATGTGTCCTACAGGAGAATATAATTCGATTGATGAAAAAGATAATGCACAAAACTTATTATCACAAAAAGCAAAACTGGAGACTTCGCTTGAACTTGATTATGACATGGAAACGGGCGGTAACATAACAGAAGAAAGACGAGAAGAATTAGAGCTTTTACTTGATGTTGTCAACAAGAGGATAGAGCAATCTATTCTTGTAGGTTCTACATCAGAGCAAATTCAAGGTTACTCATATATTATTTCTTTTGGTTTAATTTTTAATAATGCTCTTAGACTCTTTTTATCACTACCACTTCTTGGTGGATCAAGTACTAAAGTATCTATATTAAATTCTTTTAATTCATCTTTAAAATCTTGGATGTCACTCAAATCAATATCATTTATTGCATCTTGTAAATCTTCAAGTGTTGCATATTTCACGGCTTCCTCTTTTTCTTCTTGACTTGTAAGAAGCGCAAACGGATCAGAGAACTGCTCAATAATTACTTCCTCTTTCTGCTCAGGTGTCTGAACTTGAGAGGCAACCGCTGGGGAGTCTGGTTCTGCCGATCCGCTTACTGCTTCTGATGGAATAATATTGGTTTTCTCTTCTGTTAAAGAGCTTACTTTGGGTCTGCGTGAGGTATAGGTGATCGCTGTAGCTTCGAGCTTTGGCTCTTCTGACTTTATGAGCTGCACCGGCTCCTGCACTTCAGCAATCTTGAGGTCGCTTGTAGAGATGACGCCGCTCTTGTCGTGGCTTCCTGTGAAGAATACACCAAGTGCTATAGCTGCCGCAAATGCAAGGCCTGCTCCGGCCCACTTGACAGTATTCCAGCCGCCCCAAATTGCCTTTGGAGCAGCGATGCGAGCAGATACGGCCTTCCAGACGTGGCGAGATGGCTTCACCTCGACGTCTTGCATCATGGACCTTATCTCCTGGTCAAAACTGTCAAATCTATCTTGCATTCTTAATACCTGTCTTTAATCTTTGACTGCAACAGCACTCTGGCTCTTTGTAGCTGAGAGCGCGATGTCGTCTCTGAGACTCCAAGCTCTTGGGCAATCTCTTTATGAGAATAACCCTCGATAACATACATATTGAAAACTGTTCTGAAACCTGGAGGCAGCTCTGAAATCATCTTCATCAAGTCCCGATATCCGATGTTTTCTATCGCACTCGGTGCATTGTGCTCGATGCCTCTGGCCTCACTCACGTCTTCTGTGTTTTTTAGGAGGTCTCTTTTCCTGAGACTCATCAGTGCAGTATTGACAAAGATCTTTCTTGCCCAACCCTCAAAGGAACCGGCCCCTGAGTAGCTGTCCAGTTTGGAAAAAAGTGTTACAAAACCATCCTGAAGGATATCTTCAGCTTGCTCTCTGTCTCCCATATAACGCAGGCAGACGGCATACATTTTGCCTGAGAGGAAGTCGTAGATGGCTTTTTGGGATCTGGAGTCTCCTCTCATCGCCCCATCTATCCAATCCGGGTTCCAAGTATCAAGATGCTTCTTCTTGGAAAAAAGTTGCATCTTTATTTCAATTAGTTCAATAATGCGAAAGTAACCAATATTTCTCACAAAAAATGTATATTTTTGTCTCTTGTATGAGAAAATTACTGCTACTCGTCGGTTTGTGCTTAATCAATATATGTGCCTACTCTCAATCGGAGGCGGCACTCACAAGTCTTTTCCTGAAAGCAGTAGAAAACTACACACAATCAGAGTATGAAGAAGCCAAGGAGAAGCTTGTGATTCTTTATAATGCTGATTCTCAAGATGATGCTGTCAATTACTACCTCGGCATGTGTGAGTATGCCCTTGGCGATAGAGAGCGCGCGGAGACCTTGTTGAGCGCTGCCGCCCAGCTTGATAGCACCAATGTGTGGTATCAGTCTGCATTGGCTTCCTTATATAACGCCAAAGGCGATAATATGGCGTTTGCCGCTGTGTCTGAAAGGCTCATCAAACTCAATCCCGCTCAATTTAAAACGCCTTATGTGCTTTGTGCAATCGCTGATACAAAGCTGTCCATGAGGCAGGATTCGCTTGCGCTTGCCTACTATAGCGAGGCTCTTGAGATGGATCCAAGCTATCCTCCGGGACAGCTCGGCAAGGTGGAGATCCTCCGCATGCAGCGCAACTATACGCCATTTTTCCTCAACCTCACCGAGTTTATAGATAACCCTCTGGTGCGTCCGGAACTCAAAAGCGACTACCTTAAAGCAGTCCTTGAAAATATGGATGCCACTCTATATTATGGCTTCAAGAAACAGCTTGAGCAAGTAATAGAGCTGGACATCAAGAACCACCCGGAAGATGCAGTAGCCCACTCGCTCAGGATGAACCTCTATTACCTTGAAGAAGACTATGAAGCTGCTTTGGAGCATAGTCTTGAGATGGCCAAGGCTGCAATAGCGTCCGACAATACCGACATGCTTCTGGAAGCATATCAGATCGCCGGAGACCTGCACCACGAGTTGGGTAATAAAAAAGCCTGTTACAGCTATTATAAGAAGATTCTGGAGATCGATCCCGATTATGCAAGTGCGCTGAACAACTACGCCTACTTCCTTTGCGAAGAAGGCAAATCTCTGCGCAAGGCATTGAAGATGAGCGCCAGAGCTGTGGAGCTGGAGCCTGATAATGCCACCTATCTTGATACTCACGGCTGGATCTTGTATCTGCTTGGCAAGGCAAAAGAGGCAAAACCTTACTTCAAACATGCCATGATTTATGGAGGGAAGGATAGTGCAGTGGTGCTCGAGCACTATTCAATTGTGTTGGAAGCATTGGGTGAGACAGAGCTTGCAAAGTATTATAAGTTACTCTCTGAGCAGAAGAAATGATCTATCTCAAACGCATAATCCTGCTTTTCTGTATGGTCCTGAGTGCATTTGCGCTTCAGGCTCAGGATGTTTCTTATCAGGAAAACAAGAAATCCCAGTTGGAAAAGGAGATTGCGCAGCTTGAGACGATGCTATCGCAAAATGCCAGCAAAAGCAGCAATGCCCTCAATGAGCTTACTCTTATCAGGAAGCAGATTTCTTTGCGCAAGGAGCTGATAGCTCAGAGCGATGCGGAGATTAAAGCGCTCAACGACACGATCCAAAGAACCAACAATCAGATCTCCAGGCTTCAGGAGCGCTATGACAATATGAGTGCCTATTTTGAAAAGCTAGTGCGCAATGCCTACAAAAACAGGGACTCGCGTCTGTGGTATATGTATATCATCGGCAGCAGCAATTTCTCTCAGGCATTTCGTCGCTACGATTACCTTAAAACGCTTTCCGTGAGGATGAATGAGGAAGCCGCTCAGCTCAAGGAGTTGAAAGCTCAGATGGAGCAGGAGAAGCAACGCCTCTCAACGCTTCGCGCGCAGGCGCAGAATGTTAGGGCCGGTCGGGCAAAAGAGCTGGATAACCTGAGCAAGGAGGAGAAGAAGTCCAACAGCCTGATCGCCCAACTCAACCGTAACAAGAGCAGTTATCAGCGTCAGTTGAGAGAGAAGCGCAGGCAGGTTGAAGCGCTGAACAAGGAGATTGAGAAGATTATTGCCGAATACATCGCGCAGAGTTCAAAGCCGTCAAAGGGCGAAACCAAGCAGGCCGCCAAACCAATAGACTACAAGCTTGCCGGCGAGTTTGAGGCCAATAAGGGCAAACTTCCATGGCCTGTGGACGGGTCGGTGGTTGAGAAGTTTGGAAAGCACAATCACCCGGTATATAAAAACCTTGTAATGCCGTTTAACAATGGTATCGGTATCGCGGTCCCTGCAAATACAGAGGTAAAAGCGATTTTTGACGGAGAGGTCAAGCGCGTAATCGTGATGCCGGGATATAACCAATGTGTGCTTGTGCAGCACGGCAACTATTTCAGTTTCTATTGCAAGTTGGGACAGGTATCCGTAAAGGCCGGAGATAAAGTAAAGACCGGCCAATCTATAGGAGTAGTGGATACGATTGACTCGCAGACATTATTGCATCTGCAAGTCTGGAAGGAGAAAACTCCTCAAAATCCTGAAACTTGGTTGAGACCGCGCTAATCTTCGCTTGAAGAAACCCAAACAAGGACGTGCCTGTCAAAGGTCATGTACTGAAGCTCAAGCTCTTCTTCGTAACCGTCTTTCTGTGTGAAAGTGGCGTCCAGCTCTCCTTCTCCTTTGACTCTGAAGTTGTCAATCTCAATCTGTTCTGCAAAGTCTACGTGATATTGTGAGAACTTCTTGTAGATTGCTTCCTTGGCGCACCAATAGATGGCAAGCTGCTCGTTTCTCTTCTCATCGTCAAGATCGTCGATCTCGTCTTCTGAAAGAGCTTTTTTCTCAACTGCAGAAAAATCTCTGTCAAGAGACTCGCAATCAATGCCGAGCTCCTCACCTTCTCCGGTGATGATAGCTACATATTTATTGGTATGAGTAATGCTGATGTTGGTAGCTGAGTTCTCAATATAAGGCTTGCCGTTGTCATGGTGGCTGAGGTATACCTTCTCCTCAAACATGCAATCCAGCAATGCTCTTACTGCAAGCTTCTGCTTGCGGAGAGACTCGTTTCTGATATAGGAAATTTCTTCTAGCTCGTCGGAAGGGACTGAGCAAAGTGATTTGAGCTCCTGCTCGCTTTCTGTAATCTGCCAAACTCCCACCCGCAAGTGGTAGTCGTCGTCAAGATCTTTGATTAAATAAAGTGCCATATAAAATTATAAATCGCACAAAGATAGTCATTTTTTTTAATCTGCGACTAATTGATTATATTTGTGGCACTTTTAGTACTAAAGATAAATTACATAATTAACAAGCAATGAATTACATTACTGACGAAAAATTGGTCATTGTAGGTGCCGGTGGTATGATCGGCTCAAATATGGCCCAGACAGCTTTGATGCTTAAGCTCACTCCAAACATCTGCCTTTATGATATCTATGAGCCAGGTCTTAAGGGTGTAGTTGCAGAGATGGATCACTGCGCTTTTGAGGGCGCAAACATCACTTGGACAACAGATCCTGCAGTTGCTTTCAAGGATGCTAAGTATATCATCTCTTCAGGTGGTGCTCCTCGTAAGGAGGGTATGACTCGTGAGGATCTCCTCAAGGGTAACTGCCAGATTGCCGAGGATTTTGGTAAGAACGTTAAGGCATACTGCCCGGATGTTAAGCACGTAGTTGTTATCTTCAACCCGGCTGACCTCACAGGTCTCGTGGTTCTCCTCCACTCAGGTCTCAAGCCAGAGTGCGTCACAACTCTTGCTGCTCTTGATTCAACACGTCTCCAGGAGGCTCTTGCCCAGGAGTTTGGCGTGCAGCAGAGCAAGGTGACCGGCGCATACACTTATGGTGGTCACGGTGAGTCTATGGCTGTATTTGCATCTAAGGCTCTTATCGACGGCACTCCTCTCGCAGAGAAGGAACTCTGTCCTGAAAAGTGGGCTGAGATCAAGCACAACACTATCCAGGGTGGTTCAAACATCATCAAGCTTCGTGGCCGCAGCTCATTCCAGAGCCCAGCATACAACGCTGTGAAGATGATTGAGGCTGCGATGGGTGGAGACAAGTTTACTTGGCCAGCAGGTTGCTATGTCAACAATGAGCAGTTCCAGAATGTAATGATGGCTATGCCTTCAGTTATCGACGCTACAGGTGTGCACTTTGTTAACCCAGAGGGTACAGCTGAGGAGATGGCTGACCTCCAGGCTTCTTATGAGCACCTCTGCAAGATGCGTGACGAGATCATCGACCTCGGCATCATCCCTGCAGTTGCTGACTGGACAAAGGCAAATCCTAATCTCTAGTAGATTATATAACTGATACAGGGCCGGCTATTTATAGTCGGCCTTTTTATTTTTATATTTGTAGGCAAGTTATGGCAAATACAGAAAAATACACTGAGAAATTAGCTAAGTACATAATATACGCGGCAGGGCTGGCGCTTGCTTTGACAGTCTGCTGGTATTTTAGGAAGGTACTTATTTACATCTTGCTGGCAGTAGTCGTCTCTCTGTTGGCAAAGCCTGTAGTGAAGTTGCTGAAAAAGATAAAGATCAAGAACCATTCAGCTCCGGCGCCTCTACTTGCGGTATTGTCATTGGTGATAGTCTTAGGCGTGATTCTTGGCGTGCTTGTGCTCATTGTGCCTGTTGTCTCGGGCATGCTCAAGGATATCTCTATGGCCAATGTTGGCGATGCGGCAAGGAGTCTGGTCGTCCCGCTTGGGGAGCTCAACGAGTTTCTGAGGCGCACCTTCTCGTCTTTGGGACCTGACTTCAGGATAGAGGTTTTTGTTGTTCAGGAGTTGCAGAAACTCATTGATGTATCTACTTTCTCTTCTGTATTAGGCTCGGCAGCCTCCTTCCTCACAAGCTTTGGTATAGGATTGGTGGCCACCATCTTTATAAGTTTCTTCTTCATAAAAGATGATGACTTGTTTTCAAATATTGTTTGTGCTCTTGTGCCGGACAAGCTTGAAGAAAAGGTCAGAAAAGCAATATCTGATATAGGTTACCTTCTATCCCGATATTTTACAGGCATGCTTATCCAGATTACCGAGGTGGCGTTGCTCAATTTCCTTGGCATCTGGCTGATTGCAGGTTTAGGATTTAATGCGGCATTGGGTATCGGTTTTATATGTGGCATCTTGAATATGATTCCATACATAGGTCCTTTTATGGGTGGAGCATTAGGTACAGTGATCGGGCTGGTGCTCAAGTATACAAGCGCTACTCCTATAGGTCTTGATGTCAGCTTCTGGACTTTTGCGATTGTTCTTGTCGCGATCTTCTGCGTGGCACAGTTTGTAGACAATATGATCTGCCAGCCGCTCATCTATTCTACAAGTATCAAATCTACACCTCTTGAGATATTCCTGGTGCTTATGATAGTATCAAATATCGGTGGACCATTTGCGATGATTGTGGCTGTGCCTACATATACAATCTTCCGCGTGATAGCCTTCCGTTTCTTTGGTAACGTGAAGGCCATCAAGCGTCTGATTCCGGATGAAAAATTGATTTCTGTAGATAAGGAGGACTAGTCTTTATTTAGTCCTTTGGTGTAGGTTTCTACTACTTCTGCGTTTAGTCCCGTTGAGGAAAATCCGCCGTCGTGGTAGAGATTCTGCATCGTTACGTGTTTGGTGAGATCAGAAAACAGCGTCACGATATAGTCAGCACAGTCTGAGGCGCTGGCGTTGCCGAGAGGCGATAGCGCATCTGCATAGGCAAACATGTCCTCCATGCCGGCGATGCCGCTACCTGCACTTGTGCGTGTAGGAGATTGAGAGATGGTATTTACTCTCACATGTGCTTTCTTGCCGTAGAGGAGACCGAAACTTCTTGCGATGCTCTCAAGAAGAGCCTTGGCGTCGGCCATATCATTGTATCCCTCAAAAGTCCTCTGGGCTGCGATGTAGCTGAGAGCTACGACAGAACCCCATTCTTTGAGTGCGTCCTTTTTATATAGCACACCAAGAAGCTTATGGAGCGAGAGAGCAGAGATGTCGAGAGTCTTGAAGAAGAAGTCATAGTTGGTATACTCATAAGGCTTGTTCTTTCTGATGTTTGGTGACATGCCCACTGAGTGGAGTGCAAAATCAAATTGTCCTCCAAAGTGCTCCATGGCCTTGTCTACAAGGCCTTCGAGATCTTCCACAGAAGTTGCATCGGCAGGGACCACGAGGGCGTTACACTGCTCTGCGAGCTGGTCCATTGTGCCGAGTCTCAGGGAGAGTGGAGTGTTGGTGAGCACAAGTTCTGCTCCCTCTTCTTTGGCCTTCAAGGCGGCTTTCCACGCGATGGATTGCTCGTTGAGTGCGCCAAAAATGATACCTTTCTTTCCTTTAAGTAATCCGTGTGACATGGCTATTTCTTTTCTATATCGGCTTTTGGTACAACCATAAAGCTGAGTTTACCTTTACAACAAAGTTTTTCGTTGACTGTAGCCTTGGCTTCCACAATAATGAGCGGACCTTTCTGTGCTACAAGCGTTGACTCAACACACACTGTGTCTCCGGGGAAGACAGAGTGCTTAAATTTGATGTTATCAAGTCCAGCATAGAAGCTGAGACCGTTTGTGAGGATCTCCTCAGGGACGAGAAGCGCGCTACCTTGAGCCATGATCTCACAAAGCACTACGCCTGGTACTACAGGGTATCCAGGGAAATGTCCTTGCGTGAAGAACTCATCTTCACGGATGGTATACTTGGAGAATACAGTATCTCCTACCTTCTCAGCCTCGTCAACAAGGAGCATCGGCTCTCTGTGCGGGATGAGATTTTTAATTTCTTCTCTTGTCATTTGGTTTAGTTAAACACGTCTGAGAGCGACACATACATTGTGTCCTCCAAAGCCAAGCGAGTTGGATAGAGCAATATCCAGATCGCGTTTTATGGCAGTAAGTGGAGTGTAGTTCAAATCACACTCCTGGTCAGGTTTAGTAAGGCCGATTGTCGGAGGGACGATCCCTTCTTTCAAGGCGAGGGCACTGGCCACGAGCTCAGCTGCTCCTGTTGCACCAAACATGTGTCCGGTCATGCTCTTTGTCGAGCTGATATTTGCTCTGTGGGCATCTGCCTCTCCGAGCGCAAGCTTAACCGCCTTTGTTTCTGCAACATCATTGAGCTGAGTGCCGGTGCCATGGGCATTGATATAAAGATTTTCTCCTTCCTTGTATCCGGCTTCTTCGAGAGCCATGCTGATAGCTTTAGCTGCAGGGATGCCGTCAGCACGAGGGGCTGTGTAGTGGTATGCGTCGCAAGTGCAACCATAGCCGCACACTTCTGCGATGATATTCGCGCCACGCGCCACAGCATGTTCATACTCTTCAAGCATCATCACTGCTGCGCCTTCAGCCATTACAAATCCGCCTCTGCGCTCGTCAAAAGGCAGGCATGCGAGGCTAGGATCTGCTTCTGTCGTGAGAGCTTTTGCATTGGCAAAGCCGCCGATTGCCACAGGAGTGACAGCAGCTTCGCTTCCGCCGGTGAGGATTGCGTCTGCACGACCATATTTGATCGCAAGATAGGCTTCGCCAATCGAATTGGTGCCTGTTGCACATGCCGACACGTGAGTGAGGCAGGCGCCCTGAGCATTGTACTTGATGGCAATATTGCCTCCTGCGATGTTTGGAATCATCATTGGGACAAAAAGCGGAGAAATCCTGTCTGCGCCTTCGTCAAACATCAGTTTTGTCTGGTTGACGAGGGTGTTGATGCCTCCGATGCCCGAGCCAAGGTATACGCAAAATCTCTCAGGAGCCACATTCTCCCCCGAAACGATGCCGCTTGATGACATCGCCTCGGCTGCAGCTGCAAGTGCAAACAGGCTATAGAGATCGTTTCTGCGTTTCTCGGGGGCGCTGAGTCCTAGCTTGACCGGGTCAAAGTCCTTGACTCTTCCCGCTACTTTTATAGGCAGATTGTAGTCCTCAAAACCTTCAAGTCTTGTGATTCCGCATCTGCCGTTTATGAGGCTCTCCCAGAAGGTCTCTGTATTGAGACCTACCGGGGAGATGATACCTGTTCCTGTGATTACAACTCTTTTACTCATACATAAATCGTCTAATGCTTCCCTTTGGAGTCTTGGCGAAGCTTTCAAACTTCAACTCGTAGGAGCTGACCTGAGAGTAGTTAGGGAGTTTCTTGTTGAGGGCCACGATGTTGGCATCCATGATCCTTCTAAGACTTGCGGCATCGATGTCGCCAAGCTTGTTATGATCCGGAACGATGAGTGCGACGAGTTTGTCGTGACGAGAGATCACAAGAGACTCTGCAACGCCGTTGAGGGCATTAAGCACCACTTCAATCTCCTCAGGGTATATGTTCTGACCGTTAGGGGACAGGAGCATGTTTTTGCTTCTGCCTACGATAAACACGCTATGATCCTTGTCCATTGTAGCAAGGTCGCCGGTGTGGAACCAACCATCCTCTGTAAATGCAGCTTTGGTGGCTTCTTCATTTTTATAATATCCTGTAAAGAGGACATGACCCTTGATCAGGATTTCTCCGGGGATGTTCTCAGGATCGTCAGAGTCAATCTTGAGGTCCACACACTCTTCGATGTACTCACCACACTCCTTGACTTTGTAGGTCTCCTTGTGACCGAGGCAGATTGTAGGAGCTGCTTCTGTCATGCCATATCCTGTGACAAACGGGAGTTTGAGGATCTCTACAAAGAGTCTCTCAAAGTGCTCAGGGATAGCAGCGCCACCGGTTACAAAGATGCCGATGTTGCCGCCGAGCGCCTTCATGAAGATTGTTGCAAGTGCCTCGCAGAAGTCAGGATTGTTATGGTAATCAGCGAGTTTTGCTTCGCCTGACTTGCTGTGGATAAACTCTCCGATGGTGTCCTCGATGAGCTTGGTGAGGATGAGAGGGACAGCAAAGAACACATGAGGCTTATACTCTCTAAGCGCTGGTTTGAGGTATGCAGGTACCGGTGGAAGACCGAGCACGATCAAGTGCATACCAAAGCAAAGAGGTGCGAGCATATCATATACCATTCCGAAGATGTGTGCAAAAGGAAGTACGCTCACATAGTTGTCTTCTCTCTTATAAGGGAAGTGACGAGGGATGAGGTAGATGTTGGCACTCAGGTTACGGTTGATCAACATAACACCCTTAGGATTGCCAGTCGATCCTGATGTATACATAATAGCTGCAAGAGAGTCGAGGTCTCTATTTGGATAGCTGATCTGCTCCGGAGTCAATCCCTGCGGATGTGCTGCTTTGAAAAGCTCATCTCTTTGAGCATATACCTCAGCAAAATTGCCGCGACACGCAAGGATCTCGCCGGTCTTGATATCAATTGCGGCAAGGATATTTGGCATGGCCTCAAAGGAGAGGTTGTCAAATATAGCTTTCTCGGTATATAGTATTTTGGTCTCAGAGTGATTGACCATATTGGTTGTGTCGTCTGCTGTAAAGCCCGGGAAGATCTGTACGGATACAAACTCGCCAACCTGTGAAGAAAGGAAAATCTTTGCCCAACCGGCGCTGCTCTTGGCGTTGATTGTGACTTTATCGCCAGGCTTGAGACCGGCGGCTTTCCAGACTAGGATGTTTTTCTCAATCTCCTCCGCGAGCTGACCATAAGTGATGCTAGACACGTTATAATCATCAAGCGCGGTTTTGTTCCAGCACTCTTTGACGCTGTTTTCAAAACGGAGAATGAAATTGTCGTTTTGGGTTAGGTTGTACATTTGTTTTAATTTTTAAAATTTAACGCTGCGAAATTAACCCCAATATTTTTAATCTAGATGCGCTAGCTTTTCTTTTGTGGTGAAGACCCCCTTTTTGTGGTAAAAAACAAGGCTGTGGTGAAATCCTCATCTTTCCGATTTCGCCACAAATGTGGCTTCTGTGCGTGTGTATTGGTGTTTTTATAGGTAAAATTCTTGTGTTAGTTCAATATATTCGTCGGTTTTCTCTCCATAAGACAGAAGCACAAGTTTCTCTTCTTTTACTTCTGTTTTTTGCCTTGAAAACTCTACAATCACTCGTTTTGCCGGCTTCTTTTCCGTGGTATGAATCATCAAAATTCTAAATGGAAACAATCCCCGGCTTGCCGCAATTCTGCGAAGATTAAGTAGCGTGTCTGCAGGAAGGATCAGCGACAGACGCCCATGCTCGCCCAGAAACTCGGATGCCAGACGGCAGATACTGCTCAGCGAGAGCGTGTCATTGTGCCTGGCCGTGGCCTCACGCCGGTCGGGATTTTTCAGCGAACTCTCAAAATAGGGAGGGTTGGAGAATATCACATCAAAGCGATGCTCCGCTCGGAAGTTGAGGGCATCTTGATGCAGTGCGGTGAGTCTCTCCGCCCAAGGCGAATTGGCGAAGTTTTCTGCAGCCTCAAGCGCGGATGCTTCATCGATGTCGATGCCGGTGATATGCAGCTGCGGGCCCCTTTGTGCAGCCATCAGCGCGATTACGCCTGTCCCTGTGCCGAGGTCCAGGGCGCAGCGGTCTTCCGGGCGCAAAGTGAGTGCGGCGCCAAGCAGGACAGCATCTGTGCCCACTTTGAGCGCTGAGCGCACATTGCTCACGCTAAATTGCTTGAATCTAAATGAAGCGTCCATCTTGCATCCTCACGCAACGGTCGCACATCTGCGCCAGGTTTTCATCATGAGTAACCAGGACAATCGTCTGACCTTGGTCGCGCAGATTAAAAAAGATATTATGGATTTCCTGCTTGGTGGCAGTGTCAAGATTGCCTGTGGGCTCGTCTGCAAAGACCACTGCCGGGTCATTGATGAGAGCGCGGGCGATTGCGACTCTCTGCTGCTCCCCTCCGGATAGTTCTGCCGGTTTGTGTGACAGGCGGTCCTGAAGCCCAAGTTGTGTGAGGAGTTTTTCTGCTTTGGACCTTGCTTCTCTTGCCGGAGTGCCGGCGATGAGTGCCGGCATCATCGCATTTTCCAGCGCGGTGAATTCGGGGAGGAGATGGTGGGCTTGAAAAACAAACCCAAGTTTCTGACCTCTAAATGCCGACAGCTTGTCCCCGCCGAGTTTGAGGACATCTACTCCGTCAATAATGAGAGAGCCGCTGTCCGGAGTGGAGAGGGTGCCTAAGATTTGGAGCAGGGTAGACTTACCGGCACCGGATGCGCCGACAATCGCAATGATTTTTCCCTTTTCTGCAGAAAAACTGATCCCTTTGAGGACTTGAACTTGCCCGA
Organism: uncultured Bacteroidales bacterium; assembly: GCA_937898205.1. Lineage (GTDB taxonomy): Bacteria > Bacteroidota > Bacteroidia > Bacteroidales > UBA932 > Cryptobacteroides. The sequence continues at coordinate 1,644 of CALEJC010000173.1, read as the reverse complement.
AGGACTTTACAATATCTTGAGCCTGTATCATTATAATGCCAAAATTAATAAAAAACTTCAATAAAAATTTGCAGAACCAAAAAAGTGATGTATATTTGCAGTCCCAAATGAGGGATTTCGGGGTGTGGCGCAGTTGGCTAGCGCATCTGGTTTGGGACCAGAGGGTCCTGTGTTCGAGTCACAGTACCCCGACATATTGAGGCTGATCTTCGGATCAGCCTTTTGTTTTTTGCGTCCGATTCCCTAACTTTGGATTTTAATGACTTGGAATATATATGATACAGGCTACAGGAATAGAAAAGTCGTTCGGGGCATTGAAGGTTCTGAAGGGTGTGAGTTTTGATGTGAAGAAATCGGAAGTTGTTTCGATCATGGGAGCGTCCGGTGCAGGAAAATCAACCTTGCTGCAGATTCTGGGTACTCTCTCAACTCCGGATTCGGGCTCGCTCGTGATAGACGGAGTCGATGTTCTGAGTCTCGGGAGCAAGGCAATGGCGGAGTTCAGAAACAAGAAGATCGGTTTCGTGTTCCAGTTCCATCATCTGCTTCCGGAATTCACGGCTTTGGAAAATGTCATGATTCCCGCATTCATAGCCGGACGATCGAAGTCAGATTCCGAGTCTGCAGCCAAGGCGCTTCTATCAGATCTCGGGCTTGCAGAACGTTTCCATCACAAGCCGTCCGAGCTTTCCGGAGGCGAGCAGCAGAGAGTTGCGATAGCGAGAGCCCTCATCAATAATCCGTCTGTCCTTTTCGCGGACGAGCCTTCCGGAAATCTTGATTCCAAGACGAAAAAAGAGCTTCATGAACTTTTCTTTTCCCTTCGGGACAGGTATGGCCAGACTATAGTCATCGTCACTCATGATCCGGAATTGGCGGAGATGTGTGACAGATCCCTTTATATGGTGGACGGACAGTTTTCTGGTTTGTAACAAAGGGTTTAGTCTATTGAGAATCAGTGTTTTATGAGTGTCTTCCGGTTCAAGAGATTCAAGGTGGTCAATGAACGCAGCGCTATGAAGGTGAATACCGACGGCGTTCTGCTGGGGGCTGCCATGACCATGAAGGCGTCAGACAGGAGGCTCCTTGATGTGGGTACCGGAACCGGGACGATCGCGTTGATGGCGGCTCAGAGGATGTCTGATCTGAAGCCATGTCATGAAGGAGAGACAGGCTTGTTCATCATAGACGCTATTGACATAGATGAGTCGTCGGCAACAGAAGCTGCAGCAAATTTCGAGGCATCGCAATGGTCGGAATGCCTGAGGGCTCGGAATCTTTCGCTCCAGGATTTCATCGGAACGGAATCGGGAAAGTATGACCTTATCTTTTCCAATCCTCCTTATTTCGAGGATTCCTTGACAGCGCCAGATGAAAGGAAAAGCACGGCCAGACATACTTCAGACGGTCTTTCTTATAGGGATATATTCGACTTTGTGGAGCGCACCAACTTTGCTGTAGTCAACCGCAAGTGTTTGGAGAGCATTGCGTTGGCAGGTGGCTTCGACTCACTCATCGACTTCAACCGCTCACGCTTCTTTGCTATTGACACCAATGGCATCGTCTTTCTCGACATGCTCGTACGCTATGGTCAGCGCGTGCAGATGGAGCGTCAGAATGCACAGCAGAGTCTCTTTGGTATGG
>CALEJC010000172.1 GCA_937898205.1 uncultured Bacteroidales bacterium | reverse complement strand
CTCGGAGTCACGCTTAGAGAGGTAATCGTTGACTGTCACCACATGCACACCCTTGCCTGCGAGGGCGTTAAGAAACACAGGGAGAGTCGCCACGAGAGTCTTACCCTCACCTGTCGCCATCTCGGCGATCTTGCCCTGATGCAAAGCGATACCACCGATGAGCTGCACATCATAGTGGACCATGTCCCATGTGATCATGTTTCCACCGGCCTCCCAGCTGTTTTTATAGATGGCCTTGTCTCCCTCGATGGTCACAAAGTCGTGATCTACAGCAAGATACTTATCAAACTCAGTGGCTGTTACCTCCACTGTGGTGTTTTCTTTGAAACGACGGGCGGTGCTCTTTACGATGGCAAATGCCTTAGGCAGCACTTCGTTGAGAGCGTTTTCGATGGCCTCGTCTTCTTCCTTTACGAGACGGTCGTGCTCGCTTGCAAGCTTGATCTTTTCTGCAATCGGCTTCTCTTCTGCGAGCTCGGCAAGGATCTCTGCGATGCGCTTCTCAAACGGCTCTTCAACCTTCTGAAGATACTGCTTGAGCTCGTCGCTGCTTGCTCTCAGCTCATCGTTGGACAAAGCGTCGATGCTTGGATAGACCGCAAGGACCTTATCAAGGATCGGCTTGACTGCTTTATAATCTCGGTCGGCCTTGGAGCCGAACATCTTTCCGATTATTGATGCTAATGACATACTTCTATTTAATTAAATACCAATCTTGCAAATATAGGTATAATTCTTCTATTTCTCAAGTTGGGCTTTCCATCTCCGGTATGCCTGCTCAAGCGGCTCTGCCCAAGCGCTGTCCGGAGTCACCGTTTCGAGGCTCTTAAGCGAAGCGAATGCTTCCTCACTGCTGCCGTAGAGCCCTGCACCCAAAGCAGCTGCTCTTGCTGCGCCGAGCGAGCCGTCGGTGTCAAGCAGCTCGATGTGCGAGTCGCATAGCGAAGCGAGGGTCTTGCGGAAGACCGGTGAGAGGAACATATTGGCGTAGCCGGCACGCATCACGCTCATATTCAAGCCCATAGCACGCATGATATCGATGCCGTAGCGGAAGGAGAATGCGATGCCCTCCTGCACTGCCCTGACGAGGTGCGCCCTGCTGTGGCGCACGCAATCCAGGCCGACAATCTTTGCTCCCGGACTGTCGCCGCAAAGCATTCGCTCGGCGCCGTTGCCAAACGGAAGGACAAGCAGGCCGTCGCTGCCGACAGGTGCGCTTGCCGCAAGCTCGTTCATCTCTGGGTAGCTGAGGTCCGGGCATACCTGCTTGCGCAGCCACGAATTCATGATGCCGACGGAGTTGATGCAGAGGAGCACGCCGAGTCTCTGCTGCTCGGACGGGCTGACGTGGAGGAAGGAGTTGACACGCGACTGCGGGTCTGCCTTGGGCACGTCGGTGACGCCATAGACCCCGCCGCTGGTCCCTGCTGTGGCTGCCACTTCACCCGGCTCAAGGACATTCAGGGAAAATGCATTATTTGGCTGATCTCCTGCACGATAGCTGATCGGAGTGCCTTCCGGGATGCCGAGTATCTTCCGGGTCCGGGCGCTGGTCCTCGACTGGATGCCGATCGACGGGACAAGGTCTGCGAGGAGCTGTCTGTCGATGCCGTAGTGAGCAAGGACGTGCTCTGACGGCTGCTGTTTCTTAAAGTCCCAGAGTATGCCTTCCGAGAGGCCGCTGGCGGTGGTGGTCATCTCCGAGCTGAGGCGGTAGGCGATGTAGTCTCCCGGCAGCATGAATTTTGCCGTCCGCGCATAAACTTCCGGCTCGTTTTGCTTCACCCACGCGAGCTTGGATGCGGTGAAGTTGCCAGGCGAATTAAGGGTACTCGCAAGGCACTCCTGCTCCCCTATCGACCGGAAGGCTTCAGCGCCAATCTCCACGGCACGCGAGTCACACCAGATGATGGCGTCGCGAAGGACTTCCCCCTGCGAGTCAAGGCACACGAGTCCATGCATCTGATAGGAGATGCCGACACATCTAACTCGGTTAAAATCAAAGCCTTGCTCTTTTATTTCTGCGCAGGCTCTGCAGATGTAGTCCCACCAGTCGTGAGGGTTCTGCTCTGCCCATCCTTTCTGCGGAGAGGAGATGGGTGCTTCGCTTTTGGGGTATGATGCCGAGGCTGCTTTGAGTCCGCTTGTGATGTCGAGAAGTGATACTTTGACGGAAGATGATCCGAGGTCGATGCCGAGTGAGTACATGTTAGTTGTGGTTTTTTACAAATGTAAGGAATAATTTTATACCTTTGTATGCTAGTTAAGCAGGATTAGCACATCGGTAGTGCATTGGCTTCCCAAGCCAAGGAGGAGGGTTCGACTCCCTTATCCTGCTCTCTGTTTTCTTATATGGCGTCAATTAAACAATGGTTCCACAATGCCCGCCCGACGGCTCTGCCTCAGAGTTTGATGCCGGCAGTCTTGGCATTGGTACTCGTGATAAATCAGAGTGACTTCAATCTTATCTGCGGCTTGCTTGCAGTGATCGGGGTGGCATGTGCTCACCTTGCGATGAATCTTGCCGACGATTATTTTGATTATAAGGTGGATATGCATTCCGACAGGGACCGCATCATCCGCAAGGGCTTCCGCGCGATGAGTCAGAAATATGTCTACCTTCTCAACGGCAGTGCGACTCTGGGATCGCTGCGCAAAGTGATAGCGCTTTTGGTGATCGGCGCTGTGGTTTGTGGCGCTCCGGTGTTTATCTACAGACTGCTGAATCAAGGGTTTACAGGTCCGGACGGTTGCTGGTGGATCCTTGCAGTGGTGGCGGCTACGGGAGTACTGGGAGTGTTTTATTCGGCTCCGCCGCTCAAGCTCGCCTACCGCGGCTTGGGAGAGCTGGTGATCGGCTTGATCTTCGGACCGCTGATCATGATCGGAGTGGCATATTCGGCTTGCGGCAGCGTGCCTTCAAATATCTTCTGGACTTCGATTCCTGTGGGCATGCTGGTGCTCAACATTTTGTATACTCACTCGTTTGTCGAGATAGATAGCGACGCAGCGTCCAACAAGATGACCTTTGCGCGCTTGATGCCGAGCCGTTTCTGGCGAATGTTTGTGACCTATGTTGTCAATCTGCTGCCGTTTGCCATGGTGTGCGGTGCAGTGCTGATGGGACGCCTGCACCCTGCCTATATGGCTGTGCTGCTGGTGCTTCCGCGCTCGATATGGCTATGCTCTTCGCTCAGACGCTTCAGCCTCGGCGACTACAGTCTGCCTTCCGAGCCGCCTAAATTCCTCGGGAAGATGAGGGACTGGGGTACGGTGAAGGAGAAGGGCATCGATTGGTTTCTGATGCGCTGGCTGACAGCAAGAAACACCCTCAGCGGGTTTTGTGG
>CALEJC010000171.1 GCA_937898205.1 uncultured Bacteroidales bacterium | reverse complement strand
TTAGAGATGAAGATGCAAGAGCAGATAGAGTGGCTGGAGAGTTTTATCAATTAGATATGGAAATGTCATTTGCTACACAAGATGATATATTTGCGGTAATGGAGCCAATAATGTATGAAACATTATATAATGCGTCAAAAAAACATAATGCTGACCTGTGCTTATCAGGAATTTGCTTTGTTGGCGGAAATCAGCGCCATCACAACCTTGGTGACATTTCCTTTTGCAAGGTAGTGAGCTTCCAACTCGTTGGCCTTGAGGTGAAGACCTGCCTTTGTGCCTGTGATGAGGGCATAGACAATCGTCCTAGGGTTGACACCTCTCCAGCGCATCAAAAGCAACTGCACCAGAGACACATACACGCCCGAGAGCAATGACTGGAACCAAAGGGCCACAGGGAAGACCCAAAGAAGAATAATCAGGCCGACAAGAACGATAGCGGCAATTAAGAGAGAATTCATATTATTACTGATTGATTGGTTTTACAAGTACCTGATTGTCAACGATTGCAACAACGACGATCGGAGTGCCGGATGCAATCATGGAACCATCGTGAGATTTCACCTCACAACTGATGTTTTCAAAGCGGGCCGAGCCGATAGGAGCAAGACGCGAGTGAGTCACACCTTCTTCTCCCACAGAGACCTGGTCTACCTCTTTGTTTACCTGAGAAGTGATATCTTCCTTGAGGGCAAATTTGCGCCATGTTTTTGCTCTTAACATTATAATTATCATAATGATAAGAAGCACAAGTACAAACAAAAGAACCCAACGTCCGGCCACCGGACCCATCTTCTCAAAAGTATACCAGCTGGCAGCGCCAAAGCAAGCAAGACAAGCTACGCCTGCAAAGCCGCCTGAAAGCAGCAACATTTCAACAAACATCAAGACGATTCCTGCCAAGATCAAACCTACGGTTATCCACCACATAATGAAAAATTTACTGATTAAAGGGTTAGTCGATTCTCACAAATATACGAAATATATGGGTTTTGATACTATTATATAGGCAAAAGTTTCTTTGTTTTGAGAAAAATACTAACTTTGCAAACTATTTTTGGACAAATTTTAATAATCAAATATCATGCAAAGTAAAGGTGCTATCAAATTTGTGGCAATCTGCCTTCTCCTCGCTTGTGCTTGGCAGCTCTCTTTTACTGTTGTAACCAGCGTTCACAACAATAAAGCAGAGAAAAGAGCTGAGAAAGCAGTCGAGGAATTCAAAAAGTCAGATAAGTTTGCCACAATTGCTGAGGTGGACCGTGCGTTCTACCTCGATTCAGTGAAGAAGATTGAATCTCTTCGTTACACAGATTCTATTTCTTCAGAGAAAGTTTTCTTTGGATACACATTTAAGGAAGTTCAGGCCCAGGAGATTAATCTTGGTCTCGACCTCAAGGGTGGTATGAACGTTATGCTTCAAGTGCAGCTCGAGGACCTCGTTGTTGCTCTTGCAGGCGAGAACGCTACTCCTGAGTTCCACCAGGCTCTTGCATTGGCAAAGCAGCGCAGCGTCAATTCGCAGTCTGACCTCATCACTCTCTTCGGCGAGGCTTGGGAAGAGATCACCGGCGGTGCAAGACTCGCTCAGATCTTCGGAACATATGAGATGCGCGACCGCATCCAGCCAGAGTCAACAAACGCGCAGGTTCTTTCTGTTGTTTCAGAAGAGGCTGAGAGTGCTGTTGCCAACTCATTCAATGTGCTCCGCAACCGTATCGACAGATTTGGTGTAACCCAGCCATCTATCCAGAGGATCGGCAACACAGGCCGCATCCTTGTTGAGCTCCCAGGTGTCAAGGATCCTGAGCGTGTGCGCAAGCTCCTCCAGGGTACTGCATCTCTTGAGTTCTGGACCACATACTACAGCCAGGAGATCGATCCATATCTCATCGAGGCCAACAGCCTTCTCGCAGAGCTTCTCGCAGTAGAGGAGACAGAGGTTGCTCCTGCAGCTAAGGAAGAGGCTACTGACCTTGTAGCTCAGGAGATCGAGGCTCAGTCAACAGACACAGACGCTGATCTTGAGGCCTACAAGAAGCAGAACCCACTCTTTGCAGTGCTTTCTCCTTCAGGATTTACAAACAACGCTTGTATCGGTTTTGCTACAGCTGCTGACACAGCTCTTGTCAACCAGTACCTCTCAATGCCAGAAGTAGCAGCACTCTTCCCAGCTGAGTTCCGTCCAATGTGGTCTGTTAAGCCATCAGAGTACATCGCCGGCAGCAATGTCTACGAGCTTGTGGCAATCAAGGCATCTTCACGCGACGGCAAGGCGCCTCTCGATGGTAGCGTCGTTACTGATGCACGTGTAGATTATGACGACCGCAGAGGTGGTGAGCCAGGCGTTTCTATGACAATGAACGCTGAGGGTGCCAACATCTGGGCTCGTCTCACAAAAGACAATATCGGCCGTCAGATCGCTATTGTTCTTGATGGTACCGTATATTCATATCCAAACGTTCAGACTGAAATCACCGGTGGTTCTTCATCTATCACTGGTAACTTCTCAGTTGAAGAGGCAACCGACCTTACCAACGTGCTCAAGTCTGGTAAGCTTCCAGCTCCGGCAACTATCATTCAGGAGCAGGTAGTTGGTCCTACTCTCGGTGCTGAGTCTATCCGCGCAGGTGTAGTATCATTTATCATCGCGTTCCTCCTTGTGCTCGTATACATGATCTTCTTCTATAAGGGCGCAGGTGTTGTTGCAAATATCGCTCTCCTCACCAACGTAGTTCTCCTCTTCGGTGTGCTTTCAGCATTTGGCGCAGTACTTACTCTCCCTGGTATCGCCGGTCTCGTTTTGACCCTCGGTATGGCAGTGGATGCCAATGTGATCATCTATGAGCGCATCAAGGAAGAGCTCAAATCAGGTAAGGGTCTTGGCAAGGCTATCCACGATGGTTATAGCAATGCATATTCTGCAATCATCGACGGTCAGTTCACTACCCTTATCACCGGTCTTGTGCTCTTCTTCTTCGGTACAGGTCCAATCAAGGGCTTTGCTACTACTTTGATCATCGGTATCATTACTTCAATGCTTACTTCTATCTTCATCACCCGTATCATCTTTGAAGATAGAGTGGCTAAGGGCAAGTCTATCAGCTTTGAAACAAGCTATACTAGAAACTTCCTCAAGAACACTAAGGTTGATTTCCTCAGCAAGAGAAAGTGGTCATACCTCATCTCAGGTATCCTCATCGTTATCTCTCTTGGTTCAATCTTTATCAAGGGCTTCACATTTGGTGTTGATTTCACTGGTGGTCGTACATACGTGGTACGTTTCGACAAGCCTGTTACTGCTGAAGAGGTTAGATCAGCAACTATCAGCGTATTTGAAGCTGCAGCTGCTGAGCAGGACATCACTGCTTCAGTTGAGGTTAAGCAGTTTGGTGGAGACAGCCAGATGAAGATCACTACTTCTTATAAGGTTAATGATGAGTCTTCTACCGTTGATACAGAGATCGAGGGTATGCTTTATACTGCACTCAAGGGTTTCTATACAGACGCTGACTTTACATTGGAAGAGTTCACTTCAACTCTTGACAATCCTAACGGTATCATTTCGTCTGATAAGGTTGGTGCATCTATCGCAAACGATATCAAGAGAAATGCTTTCATCTCTGTGATTCTCGCTCTCATCGCAATCTTTGCATACATCGCTTTCAGATTCAAAGGTTGGGCTTGGGGTCTCGGTGGTGTAGTATCTCTTGCACACACAACTGTCATCCTCATCGGTTTCTTCTCATTGTTCAGTGGAATCCTTCCATTCAACCTTGATGTTGACCAGACATTCATTGCAGCAATCCTTACTATCATCGGTTATGCTATAAATGACAACGTGGTTATCTTTGACCGTATCCGTGAGAACCTCCAGTTGCATCCAAACGATGACTTCGCTCAGACAGTTAACAAGTCTATCAATGCAACTCTCACACGTACAGTAAATACTTCTGCTTCTACACTCCTTCCTATGATCGCAATCGCAATCTTCGGTGGTGAGTCAATCAGAGGTCTTTCTGTAGCTCTTTGTGTGGGTATCATCATCGGTACTTATGCTTCTATCATGATCGGTACTCCTATCATGTATCAGGCATCTATGTCAGCAAAGAAGAAGCTCGCAGCAAAAAAATCAAGTAAATAATCTTGGTTTATAATATACAAAAAAGGCAGGCTATAAGCTTGCCTTTTTTATGTGTTTTTTAGCCGATTTGTTACTACCTTTGTGTTATGTCTTTTGTTCATCTTCATGTCCATACCCAGTACTCGATCCTAGACGGAATGAGTGATATCAAAAAGCTCTTTGCACGCGCTGAAGAGCTAGGAATGCCAGGAATTGCTATTACCGATCATGGTAACATGTATGGTGTGAAGGATTTCTGTGATGTTGCAGCTAAGTTTCCGTCGGTTAAACCAATAATCGGCTGCGAGGTCTATGTAACACGTCATTTTGACCACAAGATTAAGGACAAAGAGCACAGCAAGTACTATCACCTCATCCTGCTTGCAAAAAACTATAAAGGCTACTGCAACCTGATGAAAATCGTTTCTATTGGTTTTATTGAGGGTAAATACACCAGGCCAAGAGTAAGCCACGAGGTGATAGAGCAATATCACGAAGGTCTGATCTGCTGCTCGGCTTGTATGGCGGGAGAGATCCCCGTTGCAATCCTTGCCGGCGACAGCAAAGGCGCTGACGATGCCATCACCTGGCACAAGAGAGTATTTGGCGACGACTACTACCTTGAAGTGATGATGCACAGAACGGAGGTGCCGGGGATGAGTCTTGACCTCTATGAAAAGCAGAAGGAATACTGCGAAGGCATCTTCCAGCTTGCCGAGAAGCACAATGTCAAGGTTGTTGCAACCAACGACGTGCATTTGGTGCGCAAGGAAGACGCACTTGCCCACGACAGGCTCATCTGCCTGACCACCAATTCGCTTGTGGATGCGCCTAAGCGCCTGAGATATACCCAGCAGGAATACCTCAAGAGCGAAGAGGAGATGGCCGCAATCTTCCCGGATCATCCGGAAGTGCTCAGCAACACCCTTGAAGTGCTTGAAAAGGTTGAGAAGTATAAAATCAACCGTGGTCACGTGCTTCCAAAATACAATATCGATCCTGAATTCCTCAACAATATCGATTTCTATTTGGAGAAATATGGAGATATTATTGAAAACGGCAAGTACGATATAGGAAAGGACAGCGAAGGCAACACCGTCAAGAAATATCGTGGCGATGAGTTCTGCTATTCAGTGGCCTATCTCTGCCACATTACCTACGAAGGAGCCAGGCAGCGCTATGGAGAGACTTTGACGGAAGAGCAAAAAGAGCGCATCCATTTTGAGCTGATGACCATCTCATATATGGGTTTCCCTGATTACTTCCTCATCGTCCAGGATTTCATCGGCTGGGGTAGAAGAAACGGGGTTTCAGTCGGCCCGGGTCGTGGCTCTGCAGCGGGTTCCTGCGTTGCATACTGCCTTGGTATCACCAACCTCGACCCTATCAAATATGACCTGCTCTTTGAGCGTTTCCTTAATCCGGAGCGCATTTCCATGCCGGATATCGATGTGGATTTTGACGACGAAGGCAGATATAAGGTCATCCAGTATGTACACGACCACTACGGCGCAGACCACATCTCTCACGTAATCACATTTGGCACCATGGCCGCAAAGCTTGCGGTCAAGGACGTCGCACGCATCCATAACCTGCCTATTCCGGAGTCAAACAGACTCACCAAACTGATTCCTGACAAGCCGTTTGTAGCCAAGGTCGACGGAAAGGACAAAGAGCTCAAACCAACTCTTGCCAATAGCGTAAAGTATGTAAAAGAGCTCAAGCACGAGTTTGAGGAGGGAGATCCGCTTGTGCGCGAAGTGCTGACCTATGCGCTGCAGCTGGAGGGTTGCATTCGCCAGACGGGCATCCATGCCTGCGCGATGATCATCGGTAGAGGCAACCTCACGGACTATATCCCTATCTCTCTCGGCGTGGACAAGGCAAGCGGACAGGAGGTGTGGGTGAGCCAGTATGAAGGCACCAAAATCGAAGATGTGGGCATGCTCAAGATGGATTTCTTGGGCCTTAAGACCCTTTCTATCATAAAGAGAGCGCTTGCGATGATAAAGGATCGCTTCGGCGTAGATATCGATATTGAAAAGATTCCTATCGATGATCCTGAAGTGTTTAAGCTTTATTCGCGAGGAGACACAAAGAGCATCTTCCAGTTTGAATCCGGTGGCATGAAGGAGTGGCTGATCAAGCTGCATCCTGAGAGATTTGAGGACCTGATTGCGATGAACGCCCTCTACCGTCCGGGTCCGATGGATTATATTCCTGATTTTGTGGCCGGAAAGCACGATCCAAGCAAGATCCACTACGACCTTCCGGAGATGGAAGAACTCCTCAAGGAGACCTATGGTGTGACCGTATATCAGGAGCAGGTGATGAGACTCTCTCAGAAGCTTGCGGGCTTCACAAAAGGTCAGGCAGACAAGCTTCGTAAAGCGATGGGCAAGAAGCAGATAGATGTGCTCAATTCGCTCAAGGAGTCTTTTATCAAAGGCGCTACAGCCAACGGCCACCCGCAGGAAATGCTGGAAAAGATCTGGACCGACTGGGAGGCATTTGCCAAGTATGCGTTCAATAAGTCACACGCAACCTGCTACGCCTGGGTCAGCTACCAGACAGCATGGATCAAGGCTCACTACCCTTCTGAGTTCCAGGCTTCCAACCTGACTCAAAACATCTCCAACATGGAAGAGATGAAGGAGATCATGGCAGACTGTCGCAAGTCGGGCATAAAGGTGCTCGGCCCGGATGTCAATGAGTCAAGCGCTCAGTTCTCGGTCAATAAAAACGGTGATATCCGCTTTGGTCTTGGTGGTCTTAAAGGCTTTGGTGACAATGTTGTGGAGCGCATCATCTCCGAACGCGAGGCAAATGGTCCGTTTACCGACCTCTATGACTTCATGGAGAGGCTTTCTGACGCCATCAACAGACGCTCGCTTGAGACTCTGGTACACTCGGGAGCACTGGATTCGTTTGGTTACAAACGCACTCAATATTTCCTTCCTTGCAAAAACGGAGAGCAGTTTATCGATGAGCTCGTCAAGTATGCAGTGCTCTTCCGCAACGACACATTTGACGGCGCATCATCTCTTTTTGGAGAGGTAGAAGAGCTCAAACCGGTGAGACCTGAGATCCCTGTATTCTCAGGAGAAGAAGATATCCTTGCTCTGCTACAGGAGGAAAAGGAATATGTGGGCATGTATCTGTCATCTCACCCTCTCGAGAACTATCGCTTTGAAATAGAAAACTTTACAACTTGTCCGTTGGGCAAGCTGCAAGAGATTATCGACGAATGTGAGAAAAACAAGGAGAAGAAAAAGGTCGTGGTGGCCGGTCTGGTTTCCGAATTCAGATTCACGCCATCGGATGAAAAGGGAGCAACGGCGCTATTCCATTCAGCAGACCTTTACGACGAAGCTTCGGGACTCTTCCTATTTGAACCGGGCAAAGCCCTGATGAAGGCAGGAGCCTTCAATGTTATAAGCGAGCGTTTCGGACTTGTGAAACTCGGCACCTCAACCCACTATT
>CALEJC010000170.1 GCA_937898205.1 uncultured Bacteroidales bacterium | reverse complement strand
ATGGCGTCCACGATGAAGTTGGTCGTGCCGTTCATGATGCCCGAGAGGCGGGAGATGTCGTCGATGCGACGGGCCTTCTCGATGCTGGCGATCCAGGGGATGCCGCCACCGCAGGTTGCCTCGATGAGCAGACAGGAGATCCGATGAATCTCGTGCAGGACGGAGTGCTTGTCAGAGTGGGTCGCAAAGCCACAATGGCAGAGGGTCTTAAAGTAGCGGATAAGCGTTTTGAACCATATCTGCTCCGTCTCTCTGAGGACGGCAAGAAGGCTGGCATCATCAACGTAGAATTCAAATCCGAGGTGGAAGGCAATTATACACATTGTGAGTTTACACTCACACCGGATAATACCGATAACTTCCTTTCAGAACTTGGCATTGCCTTCCTCTTGGACGAGAAGATAGATAGAGTTCAGTGGATCGGCAATGGTCCGATGCCTAGCTATCCGGGACGCTTCCGTGGCGTAGACTACGGATTCTGGGCAAAACAGGCAGGCGACCTCTTCTTTGAAGGCAACCGCAGAGGCGTGGATGCAGCACTTCTCACAGATGCAGAAGGCAACGGAGTGCTCATCGTCTGTGATGCGGCCAACATCAGCTTTGAGCAGACAGACAAGGGCATCGTCCTGACCTACAACACCGCAGTATCGGGTCAAGGCCCTAAGTCTTCGCGCACAAAGTTCCCTGTAATCGCTTCTCAGGTTGGAAGTGTGTGCGGTGATTTCTACCTCTACAAAGTAGAAGCAGGCAAGACTCCTGAGATCCTTAATGATCTCTTCCTGAAGCCATCTGAGATTGAGAAACCATTTAATCCATATTTGACACAGTATGATACATACCTGATGAGGTATGATGCTGTGACAAAGTAGATTATTCATCCATTTCTTGATAAATAACAGGATTTATGCAAAAACAAGCATGAATTCTGTTATTTTTTCATTGCTACGCACGAGAGAAATCGTGCCGTTGTGAAGACGCATGATCTGACGGGAGAGGCTGAGTCCGATGCCGCTGCCATCGCTCTTTGTGGTAAAGAAAGGCACAAAGATCTCGTTCTGGCTCTCTCTACTGATCGGACGGCCATTGTTGGATACTCTCACTATAACCCTCTCCAAAGAGTCTATTTCTGCTGTCACTTCAATGATTCCTGCCTCAGCCTGGATGGCATTCTTGATGAGATTGACAACTATCTGAAGGATCTGATTTTCATCGGCATATAGGATGATATCCTCTGATTTCTCGATATATCTAAGCAGGACTTCTTCGGAGTACTCTCTTGTGAGTTTGAAACTCCTTTCCACCAGATCTCTCAGATAAAACGACTTCTTTACAGGTGCTGCGACTCTGGAAAGATTGCGATATGACTCCACAAACTTGATCAGGCCTCTTGAAGACTGAGAGATAGTAGACAGACCGCTCCGTATCTCATTATTTACCTGGTCAAAATCAAGCAAAGTCTCACTGAGAGAGGCAATAGGGGTGATGGTGTTCATGATCTCGTGTGTGAGCACACGGATGAGCTTTGACCATGACTGTTCCTCATTGGCGGCGATCTCGTTGCTGATGTCGTTGAAAGCGATGATTCTGACCATTTCCTTGCCGATCATAGCGTCTGACGAAGTCAGGGAGATAGTCATCTTTCCACTCTCGTTGTAGTAGCTTGCTCGCTGCTCCGAGCCGTCTGTAATGGTCTTAAATGACTCATAAAGGGAGTCGCTGATCGTGCTGAGCTGTCGGATGTGAGAGAGTGCGGTGATGCTCAGCAGCTCAAGAGCAGTGTTGTTGCAATAATCCACACTGCCGTCATCCTTGACCACAGCGATGCCTGTCTTGACATGATCGAGCATCAAGCCGAAATATTTCTCCTGCTGGATGATCTCGCGCCGCTCACTATCAAAAATATTACGCAGACGATTAAGAGTGATATTGAACTTCTTCCCAAACAGCTTCTTCTCATCAAACCTGAAGTTAAGCTCTTTATCTTCGAGAGCATCAAGCATATATGAAATCTTATTCCGAAGCCTCCTTGAAGTCAGCAGGGAAGTGATGACGGCAGTAATGGCTACCGTCACAAGTATAATCAATATGAGCTCAGATTTGGTCACACTAAATATTATACTTCTTCAACTTTGCATATAAAGTCGGGCGGCTGATTTTCAGAGACTTAGCCACCATGGAGAGGTTGCCGTTGAAGCGTGTCAGCGCTGACCTGATCGCCTTTTCTTCAGTTTCCTCAAGCGTATCGCCTCCCGAAATGACCGAGCCGGGATGACTCTTGATGCCCACAGGCAACTCAATATCTGAAGCGTTCAGCACCTCTCCGTCAGACAGGATAACTGCTTTCTCGATGCAGTTTTGCAGCTCGCGAATATTTCCCGACCAGTAGTGCGACTTCAGCAGCTCGATGGCGTCTTCTGTCAGCGCGGTGGTCTGACGGTGGTATTTCTCGGCGTATTTCTTTAAAAACATCTCCGCCAGCGGAGCAATCTCGTCGATGCGTTCGCGAAGCGCGGGGAGATGCAGATGCAGGGTATTGATGCGATAGTAGAGGTCCTCGCGGAACTCGCCATCGCGCACCATCTTCTCCAAATCTTTATTTGTAGCGCAGATCAGGCGAATGTCCACCGGTATCGATTTGCTGTCGCCCACACGCGTGATGCTTCTGTTCTGGATGGCGCGCAGCAGCTTGGCTTGCAGATGCAACGGAATATTGCCGATCTCATCAAGGAAGAGGGTGCCGCCTGAGGCCTGCTCAAATTTGCCGATGTGGTCGGCGTGTGCATCTGTGAATGCGCCTTTGACATGGCCGAAGAGTTCGCTCTCAAAGAGGGTTTCTGTGATTGCGCCTGCATCCACGCACACCATAGGCTTGAAAGCTCTCTGGGACATGCGATGTATCTGCCCGGCGAGTACATCCTTACCGGTGCCGTTTTCTCCGGTTATGAGGACTGTGGCATCGGTAGTTGAAATCTTCTCCACAGTGCGTCTTATGTTACTCATAATCGGGCCTTTACCCCAGTACATAGGGAGTGTGGAGGCGGGCATCGCTTCGGCTGCCTTGGCTTCTTTGCGTCTGCTTGAGCAAGCAGCTTTGAGCGTTTCTATGAGCTTGTCGTTGTCCCAAGGCTTGACTATGAAGTCAAATGCACCACGTTTCATGCCTTCCACGGCAAGCTGTATATCAGCATAGGCAGTAAACAACACAACGGCGATATCAGGATTGATGGTCTTGATCTCGCTAAGCCAGTAAAGGCCCTCGTTGCCGGTGTTGATGTCAGTGTGGAAGTTCATGTCGAGGAGCACCACATCCGGACGGAACTCTGCCATCTTGGTCACAAGTACACGCGGGGTGGGGATCAGCTCCACTTCTGCAAAATGCTTGGGCAGCAGCAGCTCGAGCGCCGCTCTGATGCCGCTGTTGTCATCAACTACCAGTATTTTACCTTTGCTCTTTGACATTGTCTGAGTATTTATGTGTTAAGGAGTGCTAAGCAGGTCACGTGCCGCAAGGACGAGGAACATATAGTGCGAGGAGCCGCCACCGAGCACATACTCCACCTGCTGCCACAGGTATGGGAAGACGAGAAGCTCAGGGAAGTCAGGTCTGATGAGGGCTGTGCCGGAAACGACACCACCAGGAATATAAGACCAGTCTGCTCTGTTAAGACCATAGCCCACAGTTGCGGATTGCGCACCGACACCGCTGGCAAACGATTGGGTATTGAGTCCCGGATGACATCCGAGGATGAAATTCAAAGCGTTGAATACCTGATCTGAAGAGAATATCTCAGGATAGTTCTTGGCGAGGAAGTAATGTCTGTAGCCAAATGACTGTATATCCCAGCCTGCGCCCCAGATATCAGGGCGATAAGGCACACCATAAGGTGTCTGCGCACTCTGTCTGTCGAGTTGCTCACGATAACCCTTGAGCGCCTCGCGGAATGCGGCACACTGCTTCCTGTATTTTCTATCAGCAGACATTTCCTTCTCGATAGGGGCGAGATACCATGCCATAGAGCCGGCGGAGCGCACACATTCGTCCCAGTTATCGATAATGAAGTCAAGATACTGCTTCTCGCCTGTGGTCTGATATAGCTCCGCAGCTGTCTGAATCTTCGACCTGACGCCTGCTCTGCCGCTGGCAAATATTTCCTTGGCTATGCTCTCACAATGCACGGCGAGAGTGTCGTTAAAGCCTTTGAGAACGCGCGCTGTCGCCGCAAGATTGGTCGCCGTGCTCATCTCTCTGCCCGGGTTGTCTTCGGTAAACACCCACCTGTCGTCATCGTTTCCGAGGACGCCATCGGTCATCGCTGCTGCGTCTCCGAGCAGTACATACTGGCGAAGGCTGTTGCAGATAATGCCACGATAGAGGCGTCCGAGCGAGAGGTAGCCGTTGACTACGCTCAGCGCGCCATGCTCAATCTGCTGGAGCACGTCATTGCGACCGTCAGCCTGATGGATCTCAACTGTCT
>CALEJC010000169.1 GCA_937898205.1 uncultured Bacteroidales bacterium | reverse complement strand
AACAAAGCTCACGATTGCTCCCAGAAGCGTTATGTGAGTTATCCATGCATATTTCTTTTTGACTCTGGCATCCGCCTCCTCCACAGGGCGCAGGATGGAATTGTAGAAAAGGTTGATCTGGCGGTCTATGAGTACATTGTCTTCAGATTTCCCTAACTCGCTCTCAACAGAACTAAGGTTATTCATTTCCTCCTCATCAGTAATATCGTGCTTGAGGTCCTCTATATATTTCTTGATGGTCATATTTATCTCTGC
The DNA here is from genome assembly GCA_937898205.1 of uncultured Bacteroidales bacterium. Lineage (GTDB taxonomy): Bacteria > Bacteroidota > Bacteroidia > Bacteroidales > UBA932 > Cryptobacteroides. The sequence goes on along the minus strand of CALEJC010000169.1, from coordinate 5,469 downwards.
CTGCACCAGGACCTTCAGGTTTTCCTGGCTTGTGCCCACAATCACACGGTTTTTTACGATTCCAGGCACAGGTGGGGCAGCTTTGACATGAAGATGCTTCAGCTCAAGCATATCCATAATGGATTGCGTAGGATCAGCAAAGGCTTGAATGGAGACTATCTGCGTTGAGTCCTTATGAGCAGATGGAGTAGTATTCTGGAAGCACTGTATCTTGATTGCCGAAACCCTTCTGCGTCTGTTTTCAAAATAAAATTCCTGCCAGCCGTTGGACGGATTCTGGGTATTTTCATAGACCACAGTCCATCGGCTTCCGCTCTCTTCATATTTGCTTGTATACAACAATCTATAGGTATAGCGACGACGGCTAGGCTGCTGCTTGGTCGGGCCGCAATTATCCCATAGGAGGAAACGCAGATATGATATATCGCTCTGCTTTTCAAGCAATACTACCAACTCTCCGGGATTCTTGATCTGTATATGTCCCTGACTTGAATTATAGTTGGCTATTGTATCTGCAAGAACAGACCTCTGCTTATCCACAGAAACAGCAGTACCATCGGACAGATACAGGCTCGCACCCGTTGAGAGGAGGTTGGGAGAATAAGAAATATTATTTGTTTCCATTATCTGATGAATGCTGCTGCTACAATTAATAATATGGTGACTATCGCTTCCAGTGCCTGGCCAAGAGCTTCTTTTCTCTCCTTGCTCTCAAAGATCTTCTCCATGTGAGGGGTCACTATCTTGCGGATCTGGTCGATGCGTCCGTCAATAGCCTCAAACTCAAGCGCTTTTTCAAAGATGTGATTACTCAGCTCCTTGTACTTCGGCTTGTACTTGGTTTCAGCGCTCAGACGAGAAGAGATGCGTCCCAAAAGGTTATAAAGCTGCGTAGATAGAGGCGTAGAGTCGCCGACCTCGACATCGCGAATGTCGGAGAAAGTAATACTCTCCCCTCTTTTTAATGAGTCACACTCCCGATCCAGAAGCCTGAGTCTTACCACATGAAAACCGGAACTTGACGGATTATGGAGAGCATGAATGCGGAAATATCGCATAGTCTGACTATGCTCAAACACTCCATATATCCATCCTTTTACATAGCGCTTTGATTCCTGCTGTTTTGTGGAATCATAGAGCACATTCCATCTTATGCCGTCTTCGGAGCTCAACAACCTGAATGCATAAAGATGAAAAGTCGTATCACTGTGTCGACACAATGGGTCATCACAATCAAAAAACTTGATTGATACTTGCTTCACATCACAACTCGCCTCGAGATCCACAGTGATATTTGCAGGATGGTGTATCCCGAGATATCCTCCATTGACGGAGTCATAAGGCAAGTCGTCCCCCGGCTTGGTCATATCAAGAGGGTGGTTGCAGAATTCCAAGACGTGCTTTGCCAGCGCAAAATCCTTATATTCTTCCATAGATTTCTATAATTGGCACTAAGTTACGATAATATTCTGTTTTTTCTTTGTATTTTTATAGGTTGTAAAACCCACTATTATGAAACTAAGATTAATCAGCCTTTTAGTAGGACTCGGCATCTTTGCCGCCCATAGCGCACAAGCACAGAAGCAGATTGTATGGTCTGCTGAATATTTCCCTCAGATCACAGAACTTTGCGGATATCCGCAGATTATTGAGACCGCTCTTGGCCCGGCCGTGGAGTTCAACGGCGTGGACGATGGTGCCTTTCTTGCAGACGTGCCCGTAAAAGGCATGGAAGAGATCACCGTAGAGATGATATTCAAGCCATATGGCAATGCCGCATTTGAGCAGCGCTTCATGCACATGGGAGCCTACAGCGGCGCACGAATCATGTTTGAAAGCCGCGTCAACCCTGACAATACCTGGTACTTCGACGCATTTGTGCACCTCGGCGAGAAAGCCAAATCCAAGGCACTCATCGTCCCTGAGCTCACCCACCCTACCGATCAGTGGTACAACCTCACACTCACCGCAGGCAAAAACGGCATCAAGAGCTATGTCAACGGGGTGCTCCAGGCAGAAGACAGTCTCGCCTACGAGCCTGTAATCAACGAGGGTGCAACATCAATCGGAGTGCGCCAAAACAAGGTCTGCTGGTTTAAGGGCGCGATCCTCAAAGTGCGCGTGACCGAAGGCATACTAGAGCCAAAAGATTTCCTCCAAGACCATATCATACTGAATAAATAACATGAAAATACTCATCATCCTTGCGTCCCTTCTGGCGCTCAACTCCACTCCTAAGGAATATAAAAATCCTGTACTCTTCTCCGACTACTCTGACCCCGACATCATCAGAGTCGGCGATGACTACTGGATGACATCTTCTTCATTTACCTGCTACCCGGGTCTTCAGATCCTTCACTCCACCAACCTCGTGGATTGGGAGATTGTAGGAGCAGGACTCCCGGCAATAATGCCGGGCTCGGAGTATGACAAGCCTCAGCACGGCAACGGAGTGTGGGCTCCATGTATCCGCTACCACGACGGCACATATTGGATCTTCTGGGGCGACCCTGACAGGGGCATCTTCCAGATACATACCACAGACCCTAGGGGCAAATGGAGCGAGCCTCATTGTGTCCTTGAAGGCAAGGGCATGATTGACACCAGCCCTCTCTGGGATGATGACGGAAGAGTATACCTTGTGCATGCCTGGGCCGGATCCAGAGCCGGATTCAAGAGCATCCTATCCGTGTGCGAGCTCAATGCAGACTGCACAGAAGTAATTGGAGATCAAGTCCTTGTATTTGACGGCAAGAAAAACTCCAACGACACCGTAGAGGGACCTAAGTTCTACAAGAGAAACGGTTGGTACTATATCTTCGCTCCTTCGGGAGGTGTCAAGGAAGGCTGGCAGCTTGTGCTCAAGTCCAGAAACGTCTATGGTCCTTATGAGTGGCGCAATGTCCTTCATCAAGGCAACACGGACATCCACGGCCCTCATCAGGGCGGCTGGGTAACTGATGCCGCCGGCGACAGCTGGTTTATGCATTTTGAAGACCGCTACGCATGGGGAAGAGTCTGCCACCTTCAGCCAATGACATGGTTTGAGGACGGCTGGTGCATCATCGGCGAGGATCAGAACGGCGACGGAATCGGTGAGCCTGTGAGCAAATATCGCCGACCTACTGTGGCGATTGACGCCAAGCCTGAAGGCCTGAGCGCGCTTGCAACCGGCACCGGCTTCACAGGGACATCCATTCCTCTCAACTGGCAATGGGAGTCCAACCCTAAATTCTACTGGTACATGCCAAATCCGGAGCTCGGCTGCCTCCGCCTCAACTGCATTCAGAGCCCTGAGGAGTGGGTAAACCTCAGAGACACGCCAAATATCCTTGCTCAGAAAGTGGTCGGTCCGGAGATGAGTTTCACCACAAAGCTCGTCTACAGACCATCCTACGAGTCAGAAAGAGTGGGTGTCATCGTGGCAGGCAGAGACTACTCTACAATAGAGCTCAACTACGACGGCGAGCAGATCCACCTCGTGCGCCGCGACTGCATCAACGCCAACAAGGGGGCAAAGGAAGTAATCCTTGAGAGCACTCCTCTCCCTACAGACAAGTTCAACACAGTGCACATCAAGGTTGACGTCAAGGAAGGCTGCTACTGCACATTCTCATATAGCCTTGACGGCAAGAAGTTCAGGAAATTTGGTCCTGAGTTCAAGGCAAGAGAGGGCGACTGGATCGGAGCAAAAATCGGTTATTTTGCAATATCTGACATCAAGAAAAACGATGGCGGCTCAGTAGAAGTCTACTAGATTTTGTAAAAACACCCTAAATTTCTTATATTTACACGATTGAAACTAATAAACAATTTAAATATGTCATTTATTCACGAAGATTTCATGCTGTCCAACGACACAGCGAGACAGCTTTATCACAACCATGCTGAGAAGATGCCTATCATTGACTACCATTGTCATCTTGTACCTCAGCAGATAGCAGAAAACATCCAGTTCCGCGACATCACTCAGCTCTGGCTCGTCGATGGTCACTACGGCGACCACTACAAGTGGAGAGCGATGAGAGGTAACGGCGTATCAGAAGACTACCTCACAGGTGGCAAGCACACAGCTTGGGAGACTTTTGAGAAATGGGCAGAGACAGTGCCTTATACAATGCGCAACCCTCTTTACCACTGGACTCACCTTGAGCTCAGCAGAGAGTTTGGCATCGACAAGCTCCTTAGCCCTAAGACAGCTCGCGAGATATTTGAAGAGTGTAACGCAAAACTCGCAACCGAGGAGTTCCGCGGCCAGGCTCTCATCCGCAAGTTTGGTGTAGAGGAGGGTTGTACAACTGACGACCCTGCTGACGACCTCCGTTGGCACAAGCAGATTGCCGAGAATCCATTTGGCACAAAGGTCATCCCTGCTTGGAGACCTGACAAGGCCATGGCCATCGAGGATCCTAAGAGCTACAACGAGTACCTTCAGAAGCTCGGAGAGGCTGCCGGCATGGAGATCCGCACATATGCACAGCTTCAGGAGGCTCTTCAGAAGCGTCACGACTTCTTTGCAAGCATGGGTTGCAAGCTCTCTGACCACGGTCTTGAAAACTTCTATTCAGCTGACTACACAGAGGCTGAGATCGAGGCAATCTTTGCCAAGGTGCTCGCAGGCAACAAGCCAGAGCCTGTAGAGCTTGAGAAGTTCCGCAGCGCATTCCTCTTTGATCAGGCAGTTATGGATGCAGAGGCCGGTTGGACTCAGCAGTTCCACATCGGTGCAATCCGTAACAATAACTCCAAGATGTTTGGCCTCGTGGGTCCTGATACAGGCTACGATGCTATCCATGATCTTGAGATTGCTGCAGCAGGCAACAAGTTCTTTGACCGCATCACAGCAGCAGGCAAGCTCGCCAAGACCATCCTTTACTGCCTCAATCCTAAGGACAATGAGGTAATGATGACCATGGCTTATACATTCAACGACGGCACATGCCCTGGCAAGATGCAGTTTGGCTCAGGTTGGTGGTTCCTCGATCAGGAAGTCGGCATGCGCCGCCAGATGGACGCACTCTCAGTGCTTGGTCTTTTCAGCCGCTTTGTGGGTATGCTCACAGACTCCCGCAGCTTCATCAGCTACCCTCGTCACGAGTACTTCCGCCGCATCCTCTGCGACGTAGTGGGTACAGATGTAGAGGCCGGCAAGCTTCCTGAGAGCGAGATGGAGCGCATCGGCCAGATGATCGAAGACATCTCATACAACAACGCAAAGAACTACTTTAATTTCTAGTGATATGAATCTCGACAATAATCCTAATTATCTCAAGGCCCTTGAGTATATTGAAAATACCGACCTCAACACTCTTGAGACCGGCAAGCACATGATTGACGGTGACAACCTTTTTGTAAACATCGTTGACTCACAGATGAAGACACCTGAGCAGGCAAGGGACTTCTTTACAGAGGAGTTTCTGGACAGCCAGGTCACGATACAGGAGAACGGGCAGGAGATCCTGCGTCATT
>CALEJC010000168.1 GCA_937898205.1 uncultured Bacteroidales bacterium | reverse complement strand
TCAGAACCAACCTCCTGGCTCAAAGACTTGAGGTCTGCAACCACTGCAGCGACAGCCTTGTCGATACCTCTCTTGAGGTCCATAGGGTTTGCACCGGCAGTAACGTTCTTGATACCCACATTGATGATTGCCTGTGCGAGGACTGTTGCGGTGGTTGTACCGTCACCGGCCTGCTCGTTGGTCTTGGAAGCAACCTCCTTAACCATCTGAGCACCCATGTTTTCAAAGCGATCCTCAAGCTCTACTTCCTTGGCTACTGTCACACCGTCCTTAGTCACGTGTGGAGCGCCAAACTTCTTATCGATAACTACATTACGTCCCTTAGGACCGAGTGTAACCTTAACTGCATTTGCGAGAGAGTCAGCGCCTGCCTTCATCTTGGCGCGCACATCTACATCAAACTTAATTTCCTTTGCCATTGTATTACCTTTTTAAAAAACTAGACAAACCGTCACTTAAAGAATTGCAAGAATATCTGACTGCTTGACGATGAGGTACTTCTTCTCGTCTACTGTGATTTCAGTGCCTGCATACTTGCCATAAATAACAACATCGCCGGCCTTTACCTCCATTGGCTCATCTGCTTTGCCAGGACCGACTGCTACAACAGTACCCTGCTGTGGCTTCTCTTTGGCTGTGTCTGGAATAAAAATACCTGATGCTGTTTTTACCTCCGCCTCTTTAGGCTCGATAAGGACTCTGTCCGCTAGTGGTTTGATCATAATTTTATTGTTTATTTAATTATTCATATTAGCCGGCTTAACCGGTGACAGACTACTTAAGGGCAATGTCCGTGCCAATGACAAAATGTCAATACTTTGAAAAACCGGTGAACGCGATTTAGTCATTCGCATTCACCGGCTCTATCCTAAGTATCCGAATTATCTAAAATGGACTAGTACTTGTTAAGTGGCACGCCAGCAGTCATCTGGTTGACTTTGCGACGCACTGTCTCGAGGACCTTGGCATGAGCCTCGAGTGAAGCCACCTGCTCAGGAGTAGGAGTATCTGCTTTCTTCAAGCTGAGAGCCTCGATGTGAGTGTTGCATGATGTCAGGACATCGTCAATGAGGGCAACTATATCGATCATATCCTTCTCCACAAAACCTCTTGAAGTGATTGCAGGAGTACCGACTCTGATACCTGAAGTCTGGAACGCTGAGCGAGTGTCAAACGGCACCATATTTTTATTGACTGTGATGTCTGCCTTACCAAGCTCAGTTTCTGCGATGCGGCCATTAAGGGCTTCAAACTTACCTCTGAGATCCACGAGCATAAGGTGGTTATCTGTGCCACCGCTGACAATCTTATAACCTCTGCGGACAAACTCCTCAGCCATTGTGCTGGCGTTGGCAACAACCTGCTTCTGGTAGGCTACATATTCAGGCTGACCTGCCTCAAAGAATGCAACAGCCTTTGCTGCAATCACGTGCTCAAGCGGACCGCCCTGAGTGCCAGGGAACACAGCAGAATCAAGCACCTGACTCATCTTCTTCACGACACCCTTAGGAGTGGTTCTTCCCTTAGGATCGTCAAAATCCTTACCGATGAGGATAATACCACCGCGAGGGCCACGAAGAGTCTTGTGAGTTGTAGATGTCACGATATGAGCATACTTAACAGGATTTTTGAGCAGACCGGCAGCGATGAGACCGGCAGTATGAGCCATATCGATCCAGAGGATAGCACCTACCTTGTCTGCAATCGCACGCATGCGCTCATAATCCCACTCGCGAGAATATGCTGACGCACCACCGATGATGAGCTTCGGCTTGTGCTCAAGAGCCTTTGCCTCCATCTCGTCATAATCAACACGACCAGTCTCCGGATTGAGACCATAGGCTACAGCCTTATAAAGGATACCAGATGCATTGACAGGAGATCCGTGAGTAAGGTGACCACCCTGACTGAGATCCAGACCCATGAAGCAATCGCCCGGATCAAGGATAGCCATAGTCACTGCCATATTGGCTTGAGCACCTGAGTGTGGCTGCACGTTGGCCCACTCCGCATCATAAAGAGCCTTAAGACGGTCTATAGCAAGCTGCTCAATCTGATCCACAACCTCGCAACCACCATAGTAGCGCTTCCCGGGGTAGCCCTCAGCATATTTATTGGTACAAATAGAACCCATTGCCGAAAGTACCTCATCGGTAACATAGTTTTCTGAAGCGATCAGCTCAAGACCTGACTCTTGACGCTCTCTTTCCTTTTTGATTAGATCTGCAATCTGTATATCCTGTTTCATAAAAACGAAAATTTCAAGAAACACAAATATAGTACTTTTTCACTACCTTTGCTACTCATGAGAGACAGAAAACTTTTAAATATAGAGCTCGGCAGAATAAAAGCCTCCGATTACGGCAAGCTGCCCGAATCCGGAGTTGTGCTGGTACTCGACAACATCCGCAGCGCACACAATGTCGGAAGCGCTTTCCGCAGCAGCGACGCATTCAAAGTGGACAAGGTTTACCTTTGCGGCATCTGCGCAGTACCTCCATCGGCAGAGATACACAAATCCGCCCTCGGCGCAGAAATCAGCGTGCCCTGGGAGCACCGTCAGGACACTGTTGCTCTTGTTAAGGAACTGCAGGATGCCGGATACACAGTAGTGAGCATCGAGCAGACAGAAAAGGCCGTGCAGCTTCAGGACTTCCGCAAGGAACAAGGAAAGAAGTATGCTCTTGTCTTTGGAAACGAAGTCAATGGTGTGCAGCAGAAGGTAGTAGACGCTTCCGACACAGCCATCGAAATCCCGCAATATGGCACCAAACACTCACTAAACGTGTCAGTGAGTGTCGGCATAGTACTCTGGCATTTCAGGCCTGAGCTTTAATAAAAAAACAGACGCCCGGGAAATCCTCGGGCGTCTGTTTTATGTAGTAGAAGATTAGTTCTGCTCGATAGCGGCCTGTGCAGCTGCGAGGCGTGCGACGTGGAGCAACAGAGCGAGCAGACATTCTACGTCGAGGGTATGCGTTGCAACCATTGTCGCGCCAATGTGGAGAAGGCGTTGGCGGCATTGGAGGGCGCAGAGTCGGCCGAGGTGGATTTGCCGACGGGACGTGCCGTAGTGTGTGGTCGCGTTAGGCGCGAGCAGGTGCGCGCGGCTGTGGAGGCGTTAGGATTCAAACTTAAAGAGAACTAATCTTAAGAACCGATAAAACTATGAGAAAGATTTTCAAATTTGCAATGTGTGCCGTTGCATTGTTGATGGCGACAGATGTTGTTCTGGCCCAGACGGCCGATAAGAACATTTTGACCAATGTGTTCCGTCGTGAGAAGGACGGCGGTATGGGCGACCTGCCCGAGGCGTTCCTCAAGTGCCGCGTGGAGACATTGAAGGAGGCGGGTACGGTAGAGTATGAGATTTTCCGCTCGTGTCTGGATCCGCAGGCGTACGTATTCTATGAGGTGTGGCGCAACGATGCCGGTCATCAGGCTCACTCGGCAACCGATCATCTGAAAACCTTGATAAGCGAGATGGGTGCTGCAAGTGATCCCGAGTACAAGGGCTTTGTGCACCGCGCGTATATTGGCGGCGAGCCTACGGGCGAGCGTCTGTGGATGAACATCATCCGCAAGGTAAAGCCCGAGCATATCTCTACACTTCGTGATTCGTTCCTCAAGAGCCGTGAGGCTACCTTGAAGGAGGAGGGTTGCGAGG
>CALEJC010000167.1 GCA_937898205.1 uncultured Bacteroidales bacterium | reverse complement strand
GGCTGCCCCTGCGAGCATCTTCCTCACGTCAAAACCTGCAAGCACGATTGGGAGGAGGCCCACCGGAGTGAGCACAGAATAGCGGCCACCCACATTGTCAGGCACTACAAATGTCTTGTAGCCTTCCTGAGTTGCGAGGGTCTTGAGCGCGCCCTTGGTGGCGTCGGTGATGGCAACGATGCGTTCAGCTGCCTCTGCCTTGCCGTAGGTCTTCTCGATATACTCTTTTACGATGCGGAATGCAACTGCCGGCTCTGTGGTGGTGCCTGACTTAGAGATCACTACGCAAGCGGTGTTGCGGATCTTTGCAAGGTCCATCAGCTCAGCAAGATACTCCTCTGAGAGGTTGCTGCCTGCAAATACGATCTGAGGAGTGCCCTCCGGGCGAATGAAGCCGTGTGAGAGTGCCTCGATGGCACAGCGTGCGCCAAGATATGAGCCGCCGATGCCGATTACGACCACGAGGTCAACGCCCTTGCCGGCCCAGCTGTCGCGGATAGCTTCGCAGTCGCTGATGATGGACTCAGGGATGTCGATAGGGAGGGTCTTCCATCCGAGGAAGTCGTTGCCGGCTCCGCTCTCGTTTTGCAGCACGTCATAGGCTTCAAGAGCCTTCTGTACATAGTTTTGATATTCAGCACTCTTTACAAAAGAGTTGCATCCTTCAACGTTAACTTTTACCATAGTTTTATAGTTTTACTTAATTAATTCTGAATCACGCAAAATTAACTAATTCTTTGCAAGAATCAATGCTATTTCTGAGGTACTTCAGTAGCTTTGTCGTCTTTTTCTGCCACCTGGGCTGCCATGTTGCGGTATGGGCTAGGGAACCAGTGGAAATCCTCTGCAGGAGCAGGGGTTGAAGGGTTGTAACCGTTGAAGTTGATGATGTTTTCTGCGATTGGCATGCCCATGATCTGCATAGCGCCTACTACACACTTGGCAAGCTCAAATGCTCCATAGTGGTTGAAATGTGTATTGTCTGCCACGTCTGCAGGCATCCCAGGGAAGTCTCCTGCTTTGTAGTGTACAAATGCGGTCTTTGACTTCTCAGGGCCGAGAGCCTCATAGAATGCTGCTGACATCTTGTGAAGGTCAATGAATGTCACTCCCTCTCTCTTGGCTACCCACTCCATGGCCTCAGGGTAGTCGAGGTGAGACTCTGTGATCTTGCCGTTCTTGTCAAAATTGCGGCGGTGAGTCGGACTCACGAGCACCGGAATTCCACCTTTTGCTTCTACCTGGTCAATGAAGGTCTTGAGCTGAGTTGCAAAGAAGTAGTATGCGCCACCGCCCATGCGGTTGTTGATTTTCTGGTCGTTGTGGCCAAACTCTACAAATACATAATCGCCTGGTTTGAGCACACTTAGGATCTTGTTGAGGCGGCCTGCTCCGATGAAAGTGTCAGTCCTCTCTCCGCTCTCTGCATAGTTGGCGATTGCGACGTTGGTGTTCCAGAACCAAGGGAACATCTGTCCCCAGCTGGCCCAAGGCTCGTTGTCCTGATCCACGACTGTAGAGTCGCCGCAGAGGAAGATTGTTGTGGCGTTAGGGGCCGGCTCGATGGTGATGCTCTCCACTACAGGGGCATTGCCAAGGATTTCTAAGTTGAGATATTTGTCCCAATTGTATTTGCCGTTTTCTCTTGATTTGAGAGTGACGTTTACATCCTTCCTGCCTTCCTGGCGGATGATGGCATCTCTCTTATTTACAACAAATTGCACTGTTTTGAATTCGCCCTTGGCGGTGCTGAGATCGTTGACATAAAGTCTGCGGCTCTCTGCTTTTATAAAGGTGTTGCCGGCCTTTTTCTTGCTGCCGATTTTTACGGTTACGAGGTAGTTGCCGTCAGGGACTTCAGTGTGCACTTCAAAGCACTCCTGGTTTTTTGTGTCATAGTTGTAAACGACTGGGAAATCTGTTGCAAAGGCTTGTGCGCTAAGCAACAAAGTTGCAGCGATGGTTAGTAATGTTTTCATATTAGTGTTTTAATTGAATTATCTTAGATGCGAAATTAAATATTTTTCCTAACTTTACCCAACAAATTATTAACACAAAACGACATGGCAAAAAGAGAAGCTTTTAAAATGTTCCTTAAGCCTGGTTTCGAGGACGAATACCAGCGCAGACACGCCGAGATCTGGCCTGAGCTCAAGCAGATGCTTTCAGACACAGGTGTGCGTAACTATTCAATCTATTGGGATAAGGACACCAATATCCTGTTTGCATATCAGGAAGTTGTAGGCGACAACGGTGGCTCTCAGGATCAGGGCGATAACCCTATCGTTCAGAAGTGGTGGGACTATATGGCTGACATCATGGAGGTTAACCCAGACAACTCTCCAGTCTCAATCCCTCTCGACGAACGTTGGCACATGGACTAATCCCGCACTTGCGGACTCACGCGCCGGCCGGTATGCACGCGAGGTAACGCTTGTATCGCAGCCACGGCCCAATAAAAAATGCACGGAGAGACCGTGCATTTTTTATTATTATCCCCCAGCACCCTCACTCCGGTCGCTCCCGTGAGCGCCCGGGCTACACGCGGAGCTTGAGGCCGGCGAGGATGGTGTCGGGGCGGAGTTCGATGATGGCTGACTCCTCGCCGGCCATGCAGAAACCGCATTTGGCGCAGATGCCCAGCTCGTAGCCGTTGCATTGCGGAGCGCGAGTGCCGTCGGTGTAGATGAAGTTGGTCATCCAGCAGCGCATGATGAAGTCGTTGTTTCTCATCTTCTTGAGGCCGCTGCGCGAATTCATGATAGGGTAGCCGCGCTTCTTATAATCCAGAATCATATCGATCACCTGCTCCCTCTTGTCCTGTGGCAGCCAGAGGGCCTCAGTGCCGGGATACGGCGTATGGAAATTCAGCGAGATGCACTTGATCGCAGGGTTGGCGGCAGCAAACTCTATCGCCTCAGCCACACCCTCATAATTGAGCACGTTAATCGCCATATTCACAGACAGTTTGGAGCATCCGCAAGTGGCGATATTCTTCTCCAGGTTGGCAAACGCACCCTTGCCTCTCACGCGGTCGTGGTACTCGCCCACTCCGTCCATCGACACCCACATGCTGTCTGCAACCGTGCCGTCAAAAGGCTTCTGCGCATTGGTGGTGATGGTGCAAGAGAAGAAACCGATCTCGCGCGCAAGCTTGCAGAGGTCATTGACAGTCTTGTCGCCGTCCTTCCAAAGAAAAGGCTCACCACCCTCAAAATCCACAAAACGAGAGCCGAGACCATAGCAGTACTCAAGCTCCTCGCGGATCTGCTCAAAGCTCTTGCTCACAGGCGCTTCGTGGTTGTAGATGCTGCAATGTTTGCAACTCAGGTTGCACTTGTCAAGGATGAAAATAACACTCTGAAGAGGCTTGCGGCGTCCAAAGAACACAGCTCTGAACCACCACCATGCCAAGTAAAAAAACTGTCCTATAGCTTTCATGCAAAAATCAAAAGTATAATCTTAACAACTATCAAAATCCCACAAAACCCGCTTTTATTCAAGGAAATTTCAGTTTCTTGCCGCTTTTGTGTATAACCGGAACGCATTTTGACAGGTAAT
>CALEJC010000166.1 GCA_937898205.1 uncultured Bacteroidales bacterium | reverse complement strand
CGGAAGACTCACGCCACGACGCTGTTCTACTTCCAGAACAGCCTTCATCATCTCATAGACATCCACATCGCCCTCGAGAAGGCCTGCCTCATAGAAATTGCCTTCTCCATCATAGAATGGAGCAGCATCAATACAGTCTACAAATTTGGATTTATATTCGGCAGTACTTTTTGTAAAATAAAAAGATTTTTCCTGAGTTGTCATATTCCGAACAGTTGTCTTGCGTTTTGAGTGGTCACCTCGGCGATTTCTTCTGTTTCCCGTCCTGTCTGGGATGCCAGCTTTTCTGCTATATATGGGATGTAGCCGCTTTCGTTCCGCTTTCCTCTGTGGGGAACAGGGGTAAGATAAGGGGAATCAGTCTCCAGGACTATCCTGTCGAGAGGAATCGATTTCACAGTCTCGGCGATGGAAGCCTTCTTGTAGGTGAGTACTCCTCCTATGCCGATGTACCAGTCACCCAGTTTCTGCACTCTCTCAAACACTTCATAAGAGTGTCCGAAGGCGTGAAGGTTGCCTCTGAGGTGGAGGTGACGGCAGTCCGCAAGAATCTTGAGCATGTCCTCTGTGGCATCTCTGAGGTGGATGTTTACCGGGAGGTCCCACTGAGCTGCGAGCTCCAGCTGTATCCTGAACACTTCCTGCTGCTCTTTGATGAAATCCTTGCCGTAGTGGTAGTCAAGTCCGATTTCGCCCACGGCAACTACCTTCCTGTCTTTCCATTGGAGCATTGCGTCCAGCTCGCTTTGCCAATTATTATCTACCGATCCCGGATATAGACCAAGCATAGGATAGAGCACTCCGGGATGCTTGTCGCAGAGGGCAAACATATTTGCTCTCTCGCTAGAGTCCACATCTGCCTGAAGGAGCGCCTTCACTCCTGCATCTTGTGCACGCTGGATGACCTCGTCGCAGCAATCCGCATAGGCGGGGTCATAATTGTGAGTGTGTGTATCTACAAACTGCATAAGCTACAAATTTAAGCAATTTTGGGATTTACGCTGCAGCTTTGAAGCATGTCGATGTAAATAAATCCCTCATCTTGCAGCAGGGAAGTGAGTTGCACCGTCTGCTGGTAGCTTAGATTACACTCCCTGCAGAGGGCGTCAATGCTGATGCCGCGTCGCGATTTGATGCAGAGTGCGATTTCGATGAGCTTGTCCAGCTGCGACTTATCTGTGCTGCTGCCGAAATGCTCGTGTACCAGTTTGTCGAGTCGGTGGGTGCATCTCAGGCTTTCGGTGCCGAGGCCGAGGCTCTTGACCAGGAAGGGCAGGGAGGAGATTGGTTCTGCGGTTTTTTCTGAAAGCAGCAGATTGCATCCTTCGGAGCGGATGTCGTCGATGCGCCCGGGAAGCGCGTAGACGCCGCGTCCGTATTCGGCGGCAAGCCGAGCCGTGATCATCCCGCCTCCCTTGATCTTGGATTCGACCAGGATGGTCGCGCCGGCAAGCCCGGCGATGATGCGGTTGCGTCTGATGAAGTTGTGAGCCATCGCCGGCGTGCCCGGAGGGTAGTCTGTGACAAGAGCGCCACCCGGGAAGCGGCAGATTTTCTCGGCACACACCGTGTGTCTCACAGGATAGACGTCGTTGATCCCCACAGGGCTCACGGCGATAGTGGGCAAGCCGAAGCTGAGCGCAGCAAGGTGTGCGCAGATGTCCGTACCCAAGGCCAATCCGCTGATAATGCATGGTTTAACCGAAGCTTCGCTGAGCGTCCTGACGATGCGGGTGCACCACTCCTTGCCGTAGTTGCTGATGTCTCTCGTGCCGACGATTGCAATCTGCGGTCTGTCGCCAAACAGCTCAGCCGCCGCTGTG
>CALEJC010000165.1 GCA_937898205.1 uncultured Bacteroidales bacterium | reverse complement strand
CGGCGCGGCTATGCTGTATCTGCTCATTGGCTTTGCCGGGGTGGCGGTTTGTCTGGTGTTCCGGAATATCAGGCATATCCGGGCATTGGCGCAGCAACATCGGATATGAGTCATCGAATATGCTTAGCATCTGATAGCCTTGCCGGGAGAGTGAAGAGAATTCCTTTTCTGCTTTGTCAAGGCTCTGCGGGTTGATCTGGTCGGCATATTGGGTGTAGGGGCCAAACAACTCCTTCAGCTCGGGGTAACTCAGTCTGAACAGACTCTCCGGGCTGCCAAATCGTTCTAAAAGCTGATGAGAAAACTTCGGCTGGTTGCCGAAGATGTGATTGAGAGCGATGGTGCTCACAATAGAAAAAGTATCTTTGTCCATTTTTCATAGTTTTGGACAAAGATACTATAATTCAGAATATGTCTCTACAATTTAAACGATTAGAAGCGCATCGCCGTATGGACCGAAGAGGTATCCTTCTTCAAGGGCGGTGTCGTAGGCCTTCTTGACGTTTTCATATCCTCCAAATGCAGAGATTGCCATCAGCATTGTGGACTCAGGGCGGTGGAAGTTGGAAACCACAGCGTCCGGGATTGCATACTCATAAGGAGGGAAGATAAATTTGTTGGTCCAGGCGTCGTTGGCTCTGATTTCCTTCTCTGTGGTGACATAGGTCTCAAGGGCTCTGATGACTGTCACACCCACGCCGCAGATCTTGTGTCCGCTCTTCTTGGTCTTGTTGATCTCGTCGGCGGCTTCTTCGGATATGATAAATCTCTCCCCATCCATCTTGTGCTTTGACAGATCCTCCACGTCTACTGTGCGGAAATGACCTATGCCCATGTGTACGGTGATGAAAGACTTCTCTATGTCTTTGAGTGTCATGCGGTTGAAGAGCTCGCGGCTGAAGTGGAGTCCGGCTGCAGGAGCAGAAACCGCACCTTCGTGCTTGGCATAAATGGTCTGGAACTCTTCTGCGTCTCTCTCAGTCACTTCTTCCTTGACCCACTCCGGAACTGGAGTTTTGCCAAGTGCAAAGAGTGCTTCCTTAAACTCCTCGTATGGTCCGTCATAGAGGAATCTGAGTGTCCTGCCTCTTGATGTGGTGTTGTCGATGACCTCAGCGACCATGCTGTCATCTTCACCAAAATACAGTTTATTGCCGATGCGGATCTTTCTTGCAGGATCGACCACGACGTCCCAAAGTCGCTGCTCTCTGTTGAGCTCACGAAGAAGGAATACTATGATGTCTGCACCTGTCTTTTCCTTTTGTCCGCGAAGCTTTGCAGGAAATACTTTTGTGTCGTTGAAAACAAAGCGGTCTCCCTTGTCAAAGTAGTCGATGATGTCTTTGAATTTGCGATGCTCGATCTCACCGCTGTCTTTATGGAGCACCATGAGTCTGCACTCGTCTCTCCACTGGATATGTCCATCAACTTCCGGCATCAGCTCGGTGGCGATGCGCTCCTGAGGAAGATCAAATCTAAACTGAGAAAGTTTCATAATAAAGTGTGTATATACTTTTTATATACGGACAAGAATAGAAAAAAGTTTCAACTAAATTTTGGCTTCCCTGAATACTTCCAAAATTGAAGGATAGGTGTTTTTCAAGAATGGAGGAAGGCTGGATTTTGCGACCCATGCAGCCTTGGAGATATCTTCTTCTCGTTGTGGTGTGAGATCGACAGGGTCGCTGTACAACATATCATACCAATAGGTGTGTTTCAAGTGCCAGATGTCGTCTCTAAGGTAGCAATGGTGAGTGATGCAGATGAGCTCTTTGAGATCCAGCTTTTCTATTCCTGTTTCTTCCTGCACTTCGCGCAATGCGGTCACCGAGATGTCTTCCCCCGGGTCTCTGTGCCCCTTAGGGAGGTCCCATAGGCCGTTCCTCTCGATCAGAAGAAAGTCGTTGCGACGGTTGCGGACCAGCCCGCCGGCAGCATCCACTTCCTTGAACTCTGCGCAGATCTTGCGGAACATCCATGTAGTGTCCTCTGTAGGGATATATATGCGGCTGAGGGATTGGCTTGCTTCAAACATCGAGACCAATGTGCGGATGCTGATGTCCTCCCCGATATGGAACTCGACTGAGTTGGGATCCGAGAGCGACTCGCAATCCGGCTCGCAGATAATGATGCAACGCCTTTCAATATAAATCTTATACATAGTTACAAATATCGCTCTTTTTTGGTAACTTCGCACTTTCTTTAAAATGATTATTGTCTAAATATTTCAATATCAGTTATGAAAAAGTTATTAGTGTTTATGCTTCCTCTTATGATGCTTTCTGCCTGCGGTCAGAGAGAAGAGAAGGTTCCGGGGATCAGCCTTGCGGATATGGATCTCACAACCGCACCCGGAGTGGATTTTTATCAGTATGCCAATGGTGGTTGGATCGCAAGCCATCCACTCAAACCGGAGTATGCTCGC
>CALEJC010000164.1 GCA_937898205.1 uncultured Bacteroidales bacterium | reverse complement strand
GGGTGGTGGCCCGGGTGGTCCAGGCGGCCCGCGTTAATATTAGCAATGATATATGAGTCCCGATAGTCTGTCATTATCGGGACTTTTTGTATCTTTGTAAGTTGGTAATTTTGCTGATGTTTGAAGCACTGCTCATAGGTATAATTGCTGCAGTCCCGGTTGGGCCGGTGCTGCTGATGATTATTCAGAAGACCCTCACGCTGGGCAGACGGGAGGGTGTGAGTGCGGGTGTCGGCTCGGCTATGGCAGATACTGTATATGCTGCGGTAGGTTTGTTGACGCTCTCGCTGATAGAGGGCTTTATTAATCAGCATCAGGCTTTGATAATGTTTGTCGGTGCTGCGATACTTGGCTTTATCGGAGTCCGCATTCTGGTCAAGAAGATAGATTTTGAGCAGAAACCCTCTGCGGCCGGTCTGTCTCTTGTTTCGCACGGGTTGCAGACATTTACAAGTGCCATGTCCAATCCTGCGGCGCTCGCATTCATGCTTGGCTTGATTGCGATGTTTGGCATCAGCCCGGAGACGACCGGAGCACCCATCTGGGCGTTGCTTCTGGCTGTATGTGCCGGTGAAACGCTATATTGGATTTTTGTCGTCTTTGTGCTGGCGAGATTTGTGAAGCTCAAACCCAAGATTCTGCAGCTTGTCAGCAGGATTGCAGGCGCGGGTATCTGTGTTTTTGCTATTGTATTGCTTGTCAGGGGAGTAAGTCTTCTGCTGGCCTAAAAATGAATAATTGAGATATGGGAGTTAAAAATATTTTATCACACTGGATAGTGAAGAACTTGCTTCTTGCTGTGCTTTTTGTGGCTGTGCTGGTTACTGCGGTGAGCCTCATCCTGTCGGTGAGTACGAGGCATAATGAAGAGATTCTGGTTCCTGATTTTAAGAACCTTAGTTTTGTCGAAGCCCAGAGGATCGCTGAGTCTATCGGTATCCAGGTGCTGATTGAAGACTCGGTCTATGTAAAGCGTTTCAAGCCGGGCGCAATCTATATGCAGACTCCTAAACCGGGATCTATGGTCAAGGAGGGCCGCAAGGTGCGCCTCACCACAAATACCACCCAGCCAAAGAAGGTTGCGATGCCGACACTTGTGGGCTTCTCGCTAAGACAGGCCAAGTCGGAGCTTCAGAGAAACGGGCTGGTGCTCGGCAAGCTGACCTATGTATATGACATGGCGACCAATATGGTTCTCC
>CALEJC010000163.1 GCA_937898205.1 uncultured Bacteroidales bacterium | reverse complement strand
GCAGAGCATGAGGAGCCAGTATACAGACACGAGGGTTCCTGCAATAGCTGCAGAGCCCTCAAATCCGATACCACCCTTCTCTACAGGCTGGCTGAGGTAGAAGTTGATCTCAGCAGGGATAGAAACCTCGATGCCCACATAGAAGAAGATTGCCACTGCACCAAGCACGAAGTGACGGAAAGACCATGCGCTGTGCTGATTCTTGACAGGAGCGATGCCGGCTGCTTTTGCCGCTGCGATCTTTTCTGCCTCAGCCTTTGCTCTCTCAAGCGCAGGCTCCGGAATAGCGACGCGGCTGATGATGATAAACGCGATGACAAACACGCCCATACCGATGAAGAGAAGCGGAGCAACATCACTCATGGATGTCTTGTCGCTCACTGTGCCCACAAGCACACCTACAAGGAACGGAGTGAGAGTGCCTGTGAGGGAGTTGAGAGAGCCGCCAAGCTGAACGAGCTGATTGCCCTTGTTTCCGCCGCCACCGAGTATGTTGAGCATAGGATTTACCACGGTATTGAGCATACATACGCAGAAACCGCAGATAAATGCACCAAGGAGATAGATGATGAGGTTAAGAGCGACAACCTGACCCTGAACAGTAAATACTGCCACATCAGCGCCAACCTTGCTACTGATAAACTGCACGAGAAGGCCCACAAAACCTACTGCAAGCGCAATGAGAGAGGTCTTCTTATAACCCACTGTCGTGAGCATCTTACCTGCAGGAATACCCATAAAGAGATAGGCAGCAAAGTTCATCATGTTGCCCATCATACCTGCCCATTTGTAGGTGTAACCCCAAATATTTCCAAATGGAGCCGCCATGTTTGTAACAAATGAAATCATCGCAAAGATGAAGAACATTGTCACAATTGCTACTGTGTTTGTCTTTTTCACGATTATTAGTTTTTAGAATTTATTCTTGTACTGAAGCGATGTTCTTCTCATTGAGAAGTTGCTTTCCTTCAGGAGTCATCGCATATTCGATGCGGTCAGCATAGAACTTTTCTACCTTGCCACGCACCATCTTCATGGTTGAGTTGTGCATACCGTTCTGCTCGGTAAACGGAGTATCACATACAACAATTGCAGCAGGAAGCCATCTATCAGGGAAAAGTCCCGAATGTTTACCGCCCGGACGATATGAATCCACCTCTGCCTGAATCACATTGAGCTGATGCTTTCTACCCTCGACACTGAGCGGATCAAGACCTGCCTTCCTTGCCGAGTCGGCAAGAGCAGCACGATTTGGAACCACGAGCACGATGGTATAAGGGCTCTGATTGTTGTAAAGCACAGACTCTTCGATATATGGAGATCCATCAGCAAGGCTGTCCTCATAGCCCTCAGGAGAATACTTCTCACCGTCAGCTGCGATGAGCAGGCTCTTGAAACGACCTGTCACATAGAGGAAAGTAGGATCGTCTTTGCAGAGATATCCTCTATCGCCGGTATATAACCAACCATCCCTGATGGTTTCTGCTGTTGCAACAGGATTTTTCCAATAGCCGGCCATCACGTTTTCTCCACGGATAACGATTTCACCGGTCTCGCCGATCGGAACTTCCTTGCCGTCCTCGTCACAGATCTTAACATCCAGAGGGACAACGAGTTTACCCGAAGAGCCGAAGCGTGCACCAGCGCCGGAATTGGCACAGATCACAGGAGTCGCCTCTGAAAGGCCATATCCCTGGAAGATCGGAATTCCGATCGCGCAGAAATATCTCTGAAGCTCGATATCGAGAAGCGCGCCACCTCCGGTAAAGAACTTGAGGCGGCCGCCCATTGCTTCGCGGATCTTTGAGAATACCAGCTTATCGATGAGATTGATGATAGGCTTGCGCCAGAACATCTTGATCCAAGGCTTGCCGGCATTATAGAACTCTCTGTTGTAGATGATAGCCTGCTTGACACCAAAATTGTAGAGCTTCTGCACCATAGGGCTGTTTTTAGCCACTGCCGACTCAAAATTCTTCTTGAAGTTGCGGGAGAGCGAAGGCACAGAAAGCATCACATGAGGCTTCACTTCCTTGATGGAAGTAGGGATGTTTTTGAGGATGGTTGTAGTACTCTTTCCACAAGGGACTGTAGCGATGCTTCCACCATAACTCATCATGGTATAGAAACCGGCCACGTGGGCAAAGCAGTGATCGAGTGGAAGAATGATGAGCATGGTCCAGCCATCTTCAATCTTTACAACCGAGCGAGCCTGCTCCACATTTGCTGTATAGTTTCTATGGGTGAGGAGGATGCCCTTAGGATCGGCAGTTGTGCCTGATGTGTAGCTGATGTTGGCATAATCATCAGGGCCGACAGAAGCTGCCCTTTCTTCCACAGCGCCAGGATTCTCAGCCATATACTTAGCGCCCATCTCGTAAAGCTCGCTAAGATACATCTCGCCTTCCTGAAGCTCGATCTGGTCCATCACGATTACTTTTTCAATCGCAGGACACTTTGAAATGACACGTCTTACTTTTGCAATCTGGCTTTGAGAAGCGACGACAAATCTTGAATCAGAGTGATTGATGCGGAAAGTCAGATCATAATCACTCTCCAGTTTAAAGGAGAGCGGAACATTGACACCGCCGGCATAGAGGATGCCCAACTCGGTAAAAATCCACTGATTACGTCCCTCAGAGATGAGAGACACCTTGTCATCTTTTTTAAGGCCCATAGCCATGAAACCTGCAGCAAGAATCTTACTCTGCTCCAGAGTCGTCTTGAAAGAGGTTTCGACCCAAGTACCGTCTACCTTCTCACGAAGGAATGTAGATTCGCTGTACTTGGCAACATTTTTCTCGACAAAGTCGATGATTGTAGGTCTAGTGTGTGACATAATATTAAAAAATTAATCCCTTGTAGCTGGGAATAGTCCATAAAGTTGCGCATCGATCATGTCGATGACCTTCTCGAAATCCTCTGCCCTATTGCCAAACTTGATATTGTCGGCGTCAATAATCAGAAGATTTCCGGTGTAATCCTTGATCCAGGCCTCATATTTCTCATTAAGGCCTGTCAAGTAGTCGATGCGTATGCTTTTTTCATAATCGCGTCCTCTCTTCTGGATCTGAGAGATGAGGTTTGGGATGGTAGACCTGAGGTAGATAAGAAGATCAGGATTGCCGACAAGAGACATCATCAGGTCAAAAAGATCCGAATAGTTTTCAAAGTCCCTGGTGCTCATCAAGCCCATATCGTGAAGATTTGGAGCAAAGATGCGTGCATCTTCATAGATTGTGCGGTCCTGGATCACCACATCGTCAGTCTTGGCGATGTCGACCACGTCCTTGAACCTTTTGTTGAGGAAATAAATCTGAAGATTAAATGACCAGCGGGACATATCTTCATAAAAATCGGAGAGATAAGGGTTGAAATCTACAGACTCAAACTTTGGAGTCCAGCCATAATGGGCAGCAAGCATTTTTGTGAGAGTAGTCTTGCCACTTCCGATATTTCCTGCAATTGCGATGTGCATATTATAATTTATTTATTCTTACAAATTTAGTAATTATTTGAATAGTCCGAAGAGTTCGGCATCTATCTTGTCGGTTATTGATGCAAAATCCTCAGGATTGTTTTCAAAATCAAGATTATCGGCATCTATGACAAGGACATTTCCGGTATACTCGGCTATCCATTTTTCATATTTCTCATTCAAGCCGGAAAGGTACTCCAGGCTGATGCTCTGCTCATAGTCTCTTCCTCGTTTCTGTATCTGCGACACAAGATGAGGCACAGAAGACTTGAGGTAGATGAGAAGATCCGGAGGTCTAACCATAGACATCATCAGTTGAAACAGCTGCATATATGTCTCATAGTCCCTCTGCGAGAGATTGCCCTGCTCAAGATTGTTGGTTACAAAAATATAGACTCCCTCCAGGATGGTCCTGTCCTGAATGATCACCTCATCTGAAGAAGCGATCTCAAGCACATCCTTGAATCTCTGCGCAAGGAAGTATGTCTCAAGATTATATGACCAGCGAGGTATGTCTTTATAATAATCCTCCAGATAGGGATTATAGGTCACCGACTCATATTTGGGAGTCCAGCCATAATGGGCTGACAGCAACCTTGTAAGGGTGGTTTTTCCGCAACCGATATTTCCAGCTATTCCTATGTGCATTTCTCTCTATAAATTAGACAAATTTAATAAAACTTATGTAATTTTGAGCCATTAAACAGAAAATCAGATGACAAAGATACTCTCTTGCTCATATAACCTTTTTCAAGTCAACACATACATTCTTTTCAAAGAAGGCAGCAGAAGTTGCGTAGCGGTAGATCCCGGCTTCAGCACAGCAGAAGAGGAACAGCATTTCTATAGCATCCTGCAGCGCCACGACCTGCAGGTGGAAGCAGTGCTTCTGACCCACGCACACTTTGACCACGTATTTGGCGTGAGCGCTCTGCAAAGCAGATTTGCCGCAAATGTGTGGATGCATCCTGCGGAAGAGCAACAGCTGCCATATTGCGAGAAGATGAGCCGCCTCTACGGACTTTCCGCTCCTGACACAAGCTGGACTTTCAGCGCGGCGGAAGACGGACAGGAGATTGAAGCCGCAGGGCTAAGATTCAAGGTCATCACCACTCCCGGACACAGCCCCGGAAGCGTCAGCTTCTACCTCCAGGAAGACAACATCCTGCTGTCCGGTGACACACTCTTTGCCGGATCGATCGGAAGAAGCGACCTGCCCGGAGGCGAATATGACGACGAAATCCGCTCCATCATGGAGAAGCTCATACTCCTCCCTCCTCAGACCGAGGTTTTCCCGGGCCACGGACCTTCTACCACCATCGACAACGAGAGGACAGGCAACCCGTTCCTTGAGCCGTTTAATGAAAAAGAAGAGCTCGAACCCCTCAACAGAGAAGAGCTCGAGCCGATTATAATTTCTTCTGACACTGTCAGTTAAAGCGTCTGACCGCCGATAAACTCTCGCATGATCGAGGT
>CALEJC010000162.1 GCA_937898205.1 uncultured Bacteroidales bacterium | reverse complement strand
CGCGCTCTGCCGGTGTGTACTTTGCCACGCAGAACCCATCCGATGTGGCCGTTTGAGCATGTAAAAAACCTTACTAAGAAAGTAAAGTTATAGTGTCATATTGACCATTTTTTCGTAATTTCGCATCCCTTTAAATGGTCAGTATGGCATTTTTATCTTCAGATATACTTCAAGGACTTAACTCTGAGCAGCAATCGGCAGTCAAAGCTACCGAGGGCCCGGTGCTGATTGTCGCCGGAGCAGGTTCCGGCAAGACGCGTGTGCTCACCAGCCGCATCGCATATATTCTCGCGTCGGGAGTGAGCGCATCCCAGATCCTCGCCCTCACCTTCACCAAGAAGGCAGCCGGCGAGATGAAGGACCGTATCGCCTTGATGGTGGGAGAGAAGCAGGCCAGGTACCTGGTGATGGGCACTTTCCACGCTGTCTTTGTGCGCTTCCTCAGGGAGTTTGCCGAGAGCATCGGATACCCTACCAACTTTACCATCTACGACACTTCGGACTCTCAGAGTGCGATCAAGACCTGCATCAAGGAGCTCGGCCTTGACGACAAGATATATAAGCCAAAGGAAGTGCTTTCACGCATCTCGATGGCTAAAAACAACCTCATCACTCACAACGGCTACCGCAACAACCGTGACCTCCTGATCCAGGACACCCACTCCCGCAAGCCTCGTCTGTGCGACCTATATACCCGCTACCAGGAGAAACTCAAAGCGGCAGGAGTGATGGATTTTGATGACATCCTGCTTAACATGAATATACTCCTGAGAGACAATCAGGAGGCTCTATTAAAGATCAGCGACCGCTTCAAATATATCATGGTGGACGAGTACCAGGACACCAACTCCGCTCAGTATCTGATACTTAAGAAGCTTTCGCAGTTTCACCACAATATCTGCGTGGTGGGAGATGACAGCCAGTCCATCTATGCCTTCCGCGGAGCCAAAATCGAGAACATCCTCAACTTCAAGAAGGACTATCCAGAGTGCAAGATCGTGAGGTTGGAGCGCAACTACCGCTCGACATCAACCATTGTCGACGCCGCCAACTCGCTCATAGCACACAACCAGGGACGCATCCCCAAGAACTGCTATGCCGATGGCGCGGAGGGAGAGAAGATCAAGCTTCTGAAAAGCTACTCAGAAGGCGAAGAAGCATCCCTCATCGTGTCTGAAATCATGACAAGAATGAGATCCGACTCTGCTCAATATCAAGACTTTGCGATACTCTACCGCACCAACTCCCAGTCGCGCGTGATAGAGGAGCAGCTGCGCAGGCGCAATATCCCGTATATGATATATTCGGGCAACTCGTTTTTTGATCGTCTGGAAGTCAAGGACATGATGGCCTACTTCAAGCTATGTGTCAATCCTCAGGACGACGAGTCATTTAAAAGAGTTGTCAACAGACCGGCTCGCGGAATCGGCGGCACTACCATAGCCCAGCTGGAAGAGCTGGCAAGGACAAAAGGCAGCTCTCTTTTCAAAGCCGGATTTGAAGTCCCTAAGGTGAAACCATTCTGCGAGATGATTAACCGTCTTGCGATGCTGGTTCAGGACACAGACGCCCACAGCCTCGCTCTCAAAATCGCCGATGAGAGCAGTTTATATGCTTTCTATAAGGCAGATACATCCATGGAAGGACTCGGACGCACTGCCAACATCGAAGAGCTTCTCAACTCCGTGGCGTTATTTGTAGAGGATCAGAAAGAGGAGGTCATCAGCAACGAAGAGATCGAGTCGGAAGACCAGATGCCGATCTTTACTCTCGGAGACTTCCTTGAGGACACTTCCCTGCTCAGCAATATTGACGTGAGCGACGACGAAGAGACCAACAACAAAGTCGCGCTAATGACCGTCCACAGCGCCAAGGGATTGGAATTCCCTTATGTCTATGTCGCCGGTCTGGAGGAAAACCTCTTCCCAAGCATGAGCATGCTTTCTTCGTCAAATGACATCGAAGAAGAGAGACGTCTTTTCTATGTGGCCATCACCCGCGCAGAAAAGGCAGTTGCGCTTTCCTACGCAACCGAACGCATGCGCAACGGCAAGAGGGAGAGCAACCCGCCATCGCGATTTATCCGCGAGATAGATCAGCAATAC
>CALEJC010000161.1 GCA_937898205.1 uncultured Bacteroidales bacterium | reverse complement strand
AAGCGTCGTGGCACTATGACAAGAGCATTGCTGGTGTTGCCGGGATGCTGTGGGTCCCCCGATATGGGCGTAGCCTGGCTTTGCAGCTGCGCTACTATTCGCCTGAGTATAAAGAATATAGCGGTATCGCAATAGGCTACTCCGATGCTTATGCCTTTGCCAGCGCCGACCTCGCCGTGCGGGATGGCAAGCAGCAGTATAAGTTGCTTGCGCAATGGAAACCTCAATATCCTTTGTCTGACTCTTTGAGCTTGTCTCATCAGATGCGGATAAGTCTGCGCTATCGTCCTGCCGAGAGTGCTCCGCTGCGGGCGGATATCAGACTTGACAATCAGTTGTCGTTGGGACCTTTTCTGCTCACACTTCGCTATAACGCCCTGTGGTGCAGAGGCTTTGCTCATATGGCATACCTTCAGTTGGGGCGCAAGACGGAGGCTCTGACAATCAGTGCCCGTGCCACTGTATATAGAGTGGATAATTGGGATGACCGCATCTATGTCTACGAGCAGGATGCTCCGGGGACTTTCAATGTGCCGGCACTCTATGGACGAGGTTGGAAGGCCTCAGTGTTTGCGGCATGGCACATAAACAGAAGCCACAGCTTGTGGCTGCGGCTTGAGTATAGACCTGAACGTACGGAGTTGAAACTCCAATATCGCTGGCGTTAGAACTTGATTTCTTCAATCTCCTCCTCCGGAGCTACTGCTTTGTGTGCCTGCCAGCTCAAAGCTTTCTTGAGCTTGTAATCACAGGTAGCTACAGGAGCTGCCACGTGCTTTGAGAAATGTACCTTATATGTACCGGCGGCAGCCTCCCAGGCAGAGGTGGATTCGTTAAACGAAGCAAGGCCGTAGTTGTCGATATTGATTGTAATTGTCTGGGATTCACCAGGTTGAAGCTCTTTGGTCTTGGCGAAGCCCTTCAGCTCGACGGCTGGCTTTTTCAGACCGCCATCCGGTGCAGTTACAAAGATTTCCACTACTTCCTTGCCGGCTACATCTCCTGTATTGGTCACGGTGACAGTCGCGTTGAAGCCCTCGGCTGTCGCTTTGACAACAGGCTTGCTGAACTCAAATGTAGTATATGACAGGCCATAGCCGAATGGATATGACACATCTAGACCGGCGGTTTGGAAATACCTGTACCCTACCCATATACCATCGGTATATTTTGAATAGTCATAGTCTTTGCGTGGTCCGCGAGATCTGCCGCTTGTGCTGATGTTGCTGTATGGGAAGTTGAGCGAAGACGGGCTGTCAAAGTATCTCAGAGGGAAGCTTGTAGCAAGCTTTCCGGAAGGGTTTGCCTTGCCGCAAAGCACATCGGCAATAGATGCTCCGCCTTCCATGCCAGGCTGCCATGCGAGAAGTATTGCATCAGGAAGGTGCTTCCAGGATGCAGTTTCAATCACGCCGCCTATATTAAGCACCACTACCACCTTCTTTCCAGCCTCGTGATATTTGTCGCAGATGTTCTGCAAGAGGTCGCGCTCAAGATCTGTAAGAAGGAAGTCCCCTTTTTCATTCTTTCTGTCGCCACCCTCTCCTGCATTGCGCCCGAGAGTAAGGATTGCCACATCTGTCCCTGGAAGAATCCTGCTGATGAAGCTTGACGGTACCTCCATCTCAGGAAGCACGCGCTTTCCCCAGAAACCTCCGCTGATCGCATGATTGTTAAGCTCTATGTTCTTGTATGTAACATAGTTGTCATACCATTCTGCCGGAGTAGGATCAATTGTAAATCCGTTCATCTTGAGTCCATCATGGAGATTTCTTACATACTCTTTGTTTACATTTCCAGAGCCTGAGCCTCCTGCAATGAGATCATAAGAAGCCACACCATAAAGAGCAATCTTGCTGTCTTTGGAGAGTGGGAGTACGCCATCGTTCTTTAGGAGGACCATACCTTCCGTAGCTGCTCGACGCGCAATCTGCGCATGAGCTTTGAGGTCCGGTTTGTTGCTGTATTTATATCCGGCAAAACGAGGAGTCTTTACTATATATCCCAGCATGCGCTTCACATTCCTGTCCAACTCCTCCTGAGAGATAGTGCCATCTTTGACAGCGGCGATGATGCGCTCCATCTCGGTCTGGTTACCGGGCTCCATGAGGTCGTTGCCGGCTTTCAATGATTTCACCGTCCCTTCCTTTGAACCCCAGTCCGTCATGACTATGCCCTGAAAACCCCATTCGTCACGAAGTATTGTAGTGAGCAGCTCATAGTCTTGCTGGGTAAATTCTCCATTGAGCGCATTATATGAAGACATTACTGTCCAAGGCTGGGCTTCTTTGACTGCAATCTCAAAGCCTTTGAGATAAATCTCACGAAGTGCCCTCTGGCTTACCTGTGCATCCACGAAGTTTCGGTTGGTTTCCTGGTTATTTACCGCATAGTGTTTGATGCAGGCACCTGCACCATTGCTCTGAATGCCATTGACATAGGCCGCAGCCATTTTACCTGTAATCAATGGATCCTCAGAAAAATATTCAAAGTTGCGGCCACAGAGCACATTCCTGTGAATGTTCATTCCGGGCGCCAGAAGCACATCTATTCCATATTCGAGAACTTCATTACCCATAGCCTTGGTTACCTCTTCCACAAGCTCTGTATTCCAGCTTGTGGCGAGGGCAGTTCCCACAGGAAATGCTGTTGCGTAATAGGTATTACTGTCCCCTTCTCGTGTAGGACTGATCCTGACGCCTGCAGGTCCGTCTGCAAGGACGGTCTGAGGAATGCCAAGTCTTGGGACTGCGCGGGTCACTCCCGCTGCTCCTGGGACAAGGTTGGTTGTTCCTGAAGGTACACCGTCTATGTTGATTGCTCGACTTCCGCCTACGAGGAGAGTAACCTTTTCCTCAAGAGTCATAGACTTCATCACCTCATCGATATTGTCTTTGCGAAGCTGAGGTTGCGCCAACACAGAGATACTTGCCGCACACAGTGCGATAGATATCAAAACTGACTTTTTCATAACTTATTATTTGGTAATTGATATTCTGAACGGAAGAGCCGGAAGCCCTGCAGAGTTTACGAGATTAGGCATCGCAAGCTCATCCCAGGCAAATCTCACCTCCTGGACCTCTACTCCTTTCTGTATAGGGATTCTGACTTGATTGCCCTTTATTACAGCAGTGGCTCTTGCATAATTGCCACGCGAATTCAGCGTCTGAAACCAGCTCAGCGGCTTGCCGTCGCTGCTTCTCAAGCCGTCGGCATGGGAGAACTCAAGTACTATCTCATCAGCTTCAATTCTTGCAAAGTCGAGTACAGGCCCGCTTGCCTCAAGATACTCCTTGCCATAGTCGTTTTGAAGTGCCCAAAGCGCTAATCTATAACCTACTATATGTTTATATGGAGGATGAATATCCCCGGGGACATCTACAAGATCGAGTATAGGGGCCATGCCACAATATGGAATATCCATGAGATTCTGCTGTATGGTCCAGAATTCCGGCAGTTTGTCCCAGGTAATAGGATATCTGTCCCTTCTCTGTGAATAGCTATATGGTGCAAGCTGAACATAATAGAAAGGCAGGCTGTCGTCGCCCCAGAGTTCTCTCCATGATTCTATGAGCAACTTCTGCTTGTCATAATAATAATGGAAAGTGTCCGGATGGTTAAGAAGGTTGCTCTCGCCCTGATACCAGATAAATCCGTTGATTGTATAAGGAATCACAGGCCTGATCATAGAAGCAAACATAGAACCATATTCCGACTCGCGGATATTATTATTCTTGCTGTCAGGGTTCTTGCGCAGGTAGTCTATGGCCTTATCTTCCGGAGTCCAGGCCTCAATTACAGAGCCGCCCCAGGATATGCTCATTATTCCCACAGGCACATCAAGACTGTCCGCAAGAGTTTTTGCAAAGAAATAGGCCGGTGCGGACATGTCGGCAATGCTTTCTTTGTCAAGAGTCTGCCATCCTTTGCTCGGAAGAGCGTCTACATTGCGCTTTTTCTCCACATAAAGGAGGCGGATGCGCTCATCTCCACCCTTGAGGTATTCCTCCATCTGCAAATCCTCACCTCTTTTCTGAAGCACATATCCTTTAGGCCTATCCATCCTGTATTCCATATTGGATTGACCTCCTGCCAGCCAGACCTCACCCACAAGAATATTTTCCAATTCGATACGAGACTTCCCGTCGCAGATGATCATGCTCCTTGGCGTGAAATCTGCGGTCATAGGATCCAGAAGAAGTGACCAATGGCCTTCTGCATCAACTATAGTTGTCTTTTTCTGACCTGCAAAATTGACTCTGACTTTTTTACCGGGCACACCCTGACCCCAGATGGCAACCTCCTCCCCTTGCTGAAGTACCATATTGCTGCCAATTACCTTAGGTAGCTCAAGCACCTGTTGTGCAGAAGCAGCTACGGCAAAAGTAACAGCAAGAAGAAGTGTAATGATAGTTCTTGCTTTCATTATGTGGTAATTATGTGGTTATTAAGTAATTATAGCTTGTCTATAACCTTTTCCATTGCGATGCCGCGGGAGCCTTTGAGCAGGATGACTGCTTGCTCCACAGGATGCTCTGACAGGAAAGCGGCGAGCGCTTCAGATGAGTCGAAGAGTATTTCGCTGCCCTTTCCTTCCTGAGCTGCCGCCTTGGCAAATTCTTCCCCGACGAGGTAGCTCTCCAGCTCCATCTTGCGAATCTTACGAAGGATGCTGATGTGCTCTCCGAGCGAATCCTCGCCGAGCTCACGCATATCGCCCAGCATCGCTATCTTGCGGTCTGCCTGCACATTGGAGAAGTTGTCGAGTGCGGCATTCATTGAAGAAGGATTGGCGTTGTAGGCATCCACGATGAGAGTATTCTTGTCTGTGCGCATCATCTGAGAGCGCTTATTTGCCGGGCAATAGCTCTCAATGGCCGCTATTGCTTCGCTGCGGGCCACGCCGAAATACTCGCCCACAGCAAGTGCTGCGAGCACGTTGTCCGCATTGTAACTGCCCACCAGCTGGGTGCTGATGACCTCCCGGTCCAGTCTGATGCGCAGGAATGGCTGCTGAGGGCTG
>CALEJC010000160.1 GCA_937898205.1 uncultured Bacteroidales bacterium | reverse complement strand
TGTGGCCACCCAGTGCAAGGGAAGCGTACTCATCCATCAGAAGATGTTTGAGAGCCGATTGTTCTTTGTGGATAAGCTCATAGATATGGGTGCACAGATAATCCTTTGCGACCCTCACCGAGCTGTCGTCATCGGTCACGACCACAAGATCAGCCTCAAGCCGGGCAAGATGACATCTCCTGATATCCGAGCCGGTATTGCCATGCTTCTTGCGGCAATGTCTGCTCCTGGAGTTTCGGAAATAGACAATATCGATCAGATAGATAGAGGCTACGAAGACATCGAGACCCGTCTCAATGCCCTCGGAGCACACATAACAAGACAATAATGCAGGTACTGAAATTTGGCGGAAGTTCTGTTGCCGATGCAACTCGCATCTCGGCAGTGCTTGATATTGTGGGCGCAGCTGCTCAGAAGGACAGGGTGCTCGTAGTGTTTTCTGCCATCAGCGGATGTACCGACACCCTTCTGCACATCGCTTCTGCTCAGGATGCAGAAGAAAAGGAAGCCTTGATCGCCCCGCTCAAAGCCAGGCATCACGCCATCATCAAGCGTCTGTTTACCGGTAGCGAGCGTGAGGAGGCAATCACGGAAATCGACAGGCTCTTTGCTGAGCTCTCAAGCTGCAGAAGCCAGGACTGCGTGTGTTATGGCGAGCTGTTTTCAACCAAAATCATCGCACGCAAGATGGAGTGCGAGGGTGTGAAGACAAGCTGGCTGGACTCCCGCAAGCTCATCATCACCAGAGAAGGCACGGTAGATCAGAGCATCTCATATCAAAATATTGCCGATGCTGTCCGGAGTGCCGAGCAGGCACAGGTCTTTATCGCTCCCGGTTTCATTGCTTCTGACGAGTCGGGCAGGATGACCACTCTCGGACGCGGAGGTTCTGACTATAGCGCAGCGTTATATGCAGCGGCGCTCAATGCCGCAGAGCTGCAGATCTGGACGGATGTGCCCGGCATCATGACTGCCAACCCTAAAGATATCCCTGCGGCACAAAGCATCCCAAACATTTCCTATGAAGCCGCTCTCACCCTTGCGGAAAACGGCGCCAAGGTACTCTATGCCCCGACTGTAGGTCCGGCGATGGAAAAAGGCATCGCAATCAACATCCGCAACAGCTATGATCCGGAGCATCCGGGCACGGTCATCAGCGAGCAGGGCGCAGAAAAAGCCCAGCATTTCCTCGGCGTGACCAGCCTGGAGTTCAAGCAGGAAGCCAGAGGACGTCTCTGCCTTGTCGGAGAATCCGTGAGCAGCAGGAAGTCGGCCGTTGGACGCATCCTGTCCGCCCTTGGTGAAGCCGGCATCAGCCCGCTGGGCGAAGTGGGCGGAAGTGCAGGAACCTTCTTCCTCGAAGTCAGGGCGATAGTGCTCAAAGAGGCGCTTGCCGCAGTGCATAGGGAGTTCTTTGAGGAGCGCGCAATCAACAAGATCAACGTTTTTCTTGCTGGTTTTGGCGCTGTGGGACAGTCGTTTGCGGAGCTGATCAGCAAGAATAAAGAAAAAATTGAAGCGCGCACAGGCAAGAGCATACGCATCGTGGGTGTGAGCAACAGCAGCAGATACCACATCAACCTTCGTGGCATCAATCCTTCCGAAATCACATCCCGACTCGAAGAAGGACAGAGCGCAGCAGATGGAGCCTATATCAATGCAGTGTGTGCTGCGGCTCCAAGACGTTCTGTGTTTGTGGATTGTACCAATAGCCCAAGCCTGCACGAGAGCTATGACAAGCTTTTCAAGTCAGGACTCAATATCGTGACATCCAACCGTCGTTCCCTCTCGCTTCCTTATGTGCAGTATGCCGCCATCAAGGCGTCAGCCAGGGAAAACGGTGCATTCTTCAGATATGACACCACAGTGGCCAATGCCCTGCCTATCCTCGAATCCATCGCAGGCGAAGCCAATTGCAGCGACGGCATCAATGCCATCGAGGCCGTGGTTTCCTGCACTCTCAACTACATCATCACAGGCTACGACGGCAATAGGGGAGAGAGCTTTGCTTCGCTTCTCAAGCGAGCCCATGAGGAGGGTCTCTCGGAGAAGGATCCGCGCATCGACCTTGGTGGAAGTGATGTGCTGCGCAAGCTGTTGATTCTGGCAAGAGAAGCAGGAATCCCTCTTGAGGCGGAAGATGTGGAGATCAGACCGATGCTCTCTGAAGAGTTTTTCTCATGTCCGCTGGAGCAGTTTTACCGCCTGCTTGCAGAATATGAGCCGAAGTTTGTCGTCCGTGAAGATGAGCTGGATGAGCTTGGTCTCAGGCAGAGATTTATCGCATCAATAAAGAAAGACAGCACAGCCAGACTTGGCTACAAAGCCGAAATCAAGATGCAGACAGTGGGCATTGACAGTCCGTTCTACTGGATCAGCGGCACAGAAAACGTGATTGCGGTAACGGGCAGGTACTCGGCGCCGTTGGTAATCAAGGGTGCAGGAGAAGGCAGAAGGCTTGCTGCGGCAGGCATCATCAAAGATATATTAAGCTGATGAGATTGTTTCAACAAATATTATCCATTGACTCGACTTCAGGAAAAGAGAGGGAGTTGGGGCTTTTTCTTGCTCACAGACTCAAAGCGGAGAGAGTAGAGCTCCTGGAGGTGGGTGACGGCACTGTCAACCTGTTTCTCTCCTGGGGACAACCTAAGATTGTCTATTGTACCCACATGGACACTGTCCCACCATACATCCCGCCTCGTTTTGAGCAGGAAAGGGTGTGGGGTAGAGGCTCTTGCGATGCCAAAGGTCAGATCTATGCGATGTATCAGGCTTGCCAGAGGCTCTCCGAAGCAGGAAAAAGCGACTTCGGTCTGCTGCTCTTGAGCGGCGAGGAAACAGGCTCGTTTGGCGCCAAGGCCTTTGCAAAAACCAGTTTCCGCGCTCCTTATCTGGTGGTGGGTGAGCCGACGGACAATTGCCTTGTGAGCGCATCCAAGGGGACGAGAAGCTACTCGCTTCGCTTCAAAGGCAAGGC
Source organism: uncultured Bacteroidales bacterium (assembly GCA_937898205.1). GTDB lineage: Bacteria > Bacteroidota > Bacteroidia > Bacteroidales > UBA932 > Cryptobacteroides. Next base: position 10,052 of record CALEJC010000160.1, on the reverse strand, counting down.
GTTTCATTCGGGTTATCCCGAGATGGGCACGAGTGCGGTGGAGCTTTTTGTCGACTTTGTCAACCGTCTGAGGGCAGCAGATTTCCCTGGAGATCCTGTGCTCGGAAAGACAAGCTACAATGTGGGAGCGCTGCATAGTGACAACCCTCAAAACATTTTGAGTCCCGAGCTTTGCTGCAGAGTCTACTTCCGCACAACTTTTGCAGCAGAATCAGCCGTTGAGGCATTTATGAAAGCTCAGGCATCGGAGTCTCTGGAGGTGCAGGCTCTCGGAGGAGATCAGGCCCGGAATTATTATACAATCGAGGGGCTTCCATCCAAGGTAGTATCCTTTGGAAGCGATGCTCCACATCTGAGTAATTTTGAGCATAAGATGATATGTGGTCCTGGTTCTATCAAGGTAGCTCACAGAGATGACGAGCACATAGAAATCAAGGACATAGAGATAGCAATAGAAAACTATATCAAGATATATGAAAGTTGTAATTAGTGGCTACGGCAAGATGGGACACATGATTGAGGCTGTGCTCCAACGCAGAGGTATCGAGTTGGTGATGGCTTCAGAAGATGTCTGCTCAGTGCCGGATGATATCGCAAAGGAGTGTGTGTGCATTGATTTTACCACTCCGGAGGCCTTCAGGGCCAACTACCCGACAATCGCAGCAAAGTTTAAGGCTGTAGTGGTGGGCACGACAGGATGGTATGATATAAAAGATCAGGTTTTTGCCGCGTTTGACAGACACAATACAACTCTCATCTGGGCGTCCAACTTCTCTATAGGAGTCAACGCCTTCTTTGCAGCGATCCAGAGAGTATGTGAGGTGCTCAAGGAGGGAGACTATACACCTTCTGTCGAGGAGATACATCACATCCATAAGCTGGATGCTCCAAGCGGCACAGCCAAAAGCATCGCAGACCTCATAGAAAAAGGTCTTGGACGTGCTCCGGAGATAGAGTCAAAGCGCATCGGTGAGGTGCCGGGAACCCACACCGCGGAGTTTGTCTCGGGTGTAGACAAGCTGGTATTTACCCACGAAGCGTTTTCTCGACAAGGTTTTGCAGAAGGTGCTGTAGTAGCAGCCCTTCTGACAGAAAAAGTAACAGGAATACAAGAATTTAAAGACATAATATTATGAGGCCTCTATATCTTCAGGGTTGCGGTACCGCTCTCGTAACTCCTTTTACAAAGAAAGGCGAGGTAGATTATCCTGCCTACATAGAATGCATTAAACGTCAGGTAAGAAGTGGCGTTGACTTCCTTGTTCCGCTTGCCACGACAGGCGAAACTCCTACCCTCTCAACGGAGGAGAAGCAGAAGCTGTTTGCTCTGACCAAGGAGCACGGTGGCGGCTTGCCTCTGGTGGCCGGTTGCGGCTCAAATTCGCTTCCTGCAACGCTGGCCAACATCCGCGATCTCGAAGCGTGGGGAGCTGACGCTCTTCTTGTGGTCGTACCTTTTTATAATAAGCCGACACAGGAAGGACAATATCAATATTTCAAGGCAATCGCCGAGGCTACAAGCAAGCCGATAGTAGTGTATAACGTACCCGGCCGCACAGGAGCCAATATGAGCGCAGACACAATCATCCGCCTTGCAAGCGAATTTGAAAACATCATCGCAACAAAAGAGGCGTCAGGCAACTATTCGCAGGTGAGCGAAATTATCCGCAGAGCACCTGCGGGCTTCTCGGTGCTGAGCGGTGACGACGATATGACATTTGCAATCATGGCGACCGGCGGTCACGGAGTGATCAGTGTGGCTTCCAACCTTGCGCCGGTCGAGGTGTCTTCCATGACACGTGCAATGCTTGAAGGCGATGTCAACACAGCTAGAGAGCTGCATCACAGGCTTTTCCCTTTGTTTAAGGCTTGTTTTGTGGAGTCCAACCCTATCCCTGTGAAGGCAGGCATGGCCTTAAAAGGTCTGATCGGAAGACAGGTGAGGTTGCCGCTTTCTGTGGCCACAGAGAAGACAGAAGATATCATGGCAGATGTAATTAGAGAATTATGGAAATAACAATTGATAGATTTAATGAAGTAATCGCCGGACTTGAGGCGGGTACTGTCCGTGTTGCCGAGAAGGTGGACGGAGTGTGGAAAGTCAACAGCTGGGTCAAGGAGGTGATTCTTGCCGGATTTAAGCTTGGCAAGATGACTGATATGAGCACAGATGGTTTCCCTTTTTTTGATAAGGACACATACCCTGTGCGCAATTTCAGCCTTGAAAGCGGAGTGCGCATCGTCCCCGGAGGAACAAGCATCCGAAGAGGCGCCTATGTCGCTCCGGGTGCAATTGTGATGCCTCCGGCATATATCAACGTGGGTGCTTATGTGGGTGAAGGTACAATGGTAGACAGCCATGTGACCATCGGTTCTTGTGCCCAGGTGGGCAAGAATATCCACATTTCTGCTTCTACTCAGATTGGTGGAGTGCTTGAGCCTGCAGGAGCAATGCCTACCATCATCGAAGACGGAGCGTTTGTGGGAGGTAATTGCGGTATCTATGAAGGCACGATTGTGCAGGAAGGTGCTGTGATCGCTTCTGGCGTGGTGATTACATCGTCAACCGCAATCTTTGATGCTACCCAGGGCAAGTTTATCGAGCGTAATGCTGACGGACGAGTTGTGGTGCCTCGTGGCGCTGTGGTTGTGTCCGGCAGCAAACCGATCAAAAAAGGTCCGTCGGCAGAACTCGGAGTGTCGCTATATTGTCCTGTAATCGTCAAATATCGTGACGAGAAGACATCAGGAAGTGTGAGACTTGAAGATATCTTAAGATAATTGTCAGTATGAAGAAATTGATTATCAGCATCGTAGTGATGCTTGCGACTTCTGTCGCTCTTTCTGCTCAGGTGGAAAAAATGCTTGGCAAATGGACAACCATTGATGATAAGACACACGAGGCAGTGTCTGTTGTGGAGATTTACAAGGCGGATAACGGTCTATATTATGGTAAACTCGTGGAGATGCTTGTCGAAGGAGAGGATGGTCTCGTCGGCACAATGATCATCAAGGATATGGAGTTTAAAAAAGGTGCGCTTCAGGGCGGTAGAGTATATGATCCTGATAGTGGCAACACCTACTACGGCACAGTCAAGATAGACGCAAAGACCGGTGACCTCATCTTGAGAGGATCTCTTGACAAGGCCGGACTTCTCGGTCGTAGTCAGACCTGGAAACGCAGATAATTAAAGGATTTGTTCTGCCGGACCGGTGAGAAAAACCTCAACAGCCGGACTCTCAGGGACAAAATCTACAGAAAGATCGTCTTGACGGGCGTGGAGTTGATAATAGACTCTGCGTCCGTCGGTTTTTGTGGCCGGGATGCCTGCAATATGTGCGGCGATTGCCGAAGCTGTGAGGCCTGTGCCACACGCCAGAGTTTCTGCCTCGACGCCCTTTTCAAATGTGCGGACCTTGAGAGAGCCGTCGCTTTGGGCTGTGACGAAGTTGACATTTGCGCCCTCCGGGGCAAACTCGACATCCCATCTGAAGGCAGGGCCCTGCTTCTCGATATCGATTGTCTCAACATCGGGGCAGAACAGCACAAAATGGCGGGTGCCTGTGTTGAGGAAGTAGCCGCCCAGCACTTCGCGCAGGCCAAATGCGTCAATCATCCCGATGCGCACGATTTTGCGAGTGCCCTCGGTGGAAAGGATTTCTGCCGAATGTAGGCCGTCTGCTGCTTCAAATCGATAGTGCCCGCCGGCAGGACGGATGCCCATATCGTGTGCAAAGGCAGTGATGCAGCGGCCTCCGTTGCCACACATCATCCCACCGCTACCGTCGGAATTGTAATATTCCATCACAAAATCCAGCCCTTCTTTGCTGCCGAGTATCATCAGGCCGTCTGCCCCGATCCGCCCGTCAGCGGCAAGGAAACCGTTGTGCCTGTCGCAGAGAGAGGAGATGGTCTCTGCGCTGCGGTAGTGATCCAAGGTAGCATCGTCTAGAGAGCGGCCGTCGAGTAAGACGAAGTCGTTGCCCGCACCCGAATATTTATAAAGCTTTACTGATAACATCGGCAAGTATTTTTATGCCCGCTTCCATCCTTTCTTCTGCCACAAAGGAGAAGTTGAGGCGCATGGTGTTGCGGTGTGAAGAGTCTGTATAAAAAAACGATCCGGCCACATAGGCTACTCCGGCACTCAAGGCGCTGTCATAGAGAGCGACCGTGTCAAAGCCTTCCGGAAGAGTTGCAAAAAGGAAAAGTCCGCCTTCAGGGTAGGTCCAGCTGACACCCTCAGGCATATATTTCTCCAGCAATGAGAGCATCAGGTCGCGCTTGTGACGATACAGCTTGATGCTTTCTTTGAGGTTTCTATCCAGCGCTCCGCTGCTGATGAATTCTGCCGCCATGTACTGGTCCATGATTGGCGGACAGAGGTCAAGGGACTGCTTGCAGATATAAATCTGCTCCAGAAGCGCTTCAGGACCTATGATCCAGCCCAGACGGAAGCCCGGAGCAAAAATCTTTGAGAAGCTTCCAAGGTGAAGGGTGCGCTCGGGTGCGAGGCGATAAATAGTCTCCACAGGCTCACCGCTGTAACGCAACTCGCGATAAGGGCTATCCTCAACGATGACAAAATCATATTTCCTTGCCATCTCGCAGAGGCTCTTCCTTTGCTCCAGCGTCATGGTCTCTCCGCTTGGATTCTGGAAGTCCGGGATTACATAGCAGAACTTAGCCTTGGCAAGGATCTCCGGATCGACACCTGCACTCTCTTCATCAAAGCCCTCAAGTCCGACGATATCAGCGCGGTAGGACTTAAAGGACTGTATCGCACCAAGATAGCTTGGATTGGGGGTGAGTATTACGTCTCCGGGGTTGATGAGTATGCGTGTGCACACATCTATACCTTGCTGCGATGATGTAGTGACCTGGATATTGTCTACCGGCACGCCATATCGCTCTGAGATGGCTTTTCTTAACTCCGGCACGCCCTGAGTCGCACCATATTGAAAAGCCTTCGCTCCATATTTATCTATTACCAGGGAGCTGATGGCTTTGATGTCCTCAAGAGGAAAAGTCCTTGCGTCGGGATAACCTCCTGCAAAGGAATATATTGCATTGAGGTCCACCTTCTTGAAGATCTCCCTCACAGGAGATCTCATAAAGGAGAACACATCTTCAGAAAAGTACTTTTTGTAATCCATATTATCTGTAATCCTCAAATTGTGGCATGGCGAGTTCTGAAAGGAAGTCTTTCAGCTTTTCCTCGTCGCGAGGGCAGATCAAAAGCACATCGTCGGTGTCAATGACGATGAAGTCTTCCAATCCACGCAATGCAAGAAGTTTATCTCCTCTGCCAGAGTATATGATGTTGTCGTGGCACTCTTTGACGAGACCGCGGGTAATCTGATTCTTTGCGTTTCCACACTCGTCGTGGTGAGCAAGATAGTCGTAGAATGATTCCCAGTTGCCTATATCAGCCCAACGGAATTTAGCAGGATAGACCCAGGCTTTGCCTGTTTTTTCCATTACAGCCTGGTCAATGGATATCCTAGGCATATCAGGATAGATGCGCTCAATGAATGCTTTTTCTGTCTCTGTGCCGAGGTTGTCCTGCCACCCCATCCAGAGTCTGGTTATCTCCGGGGTGTGAAGCTCCAGCGCTTTTTTGATTTCGCTGGCCTTCCAGATGTATATTCCTGTATTCCAGAGGAATTCTCCTGTCTCCAGGAAGATCTTGGCGATTTCGGGATCAGGCTTTTCTGTAAAAGTCTTCACCGCCACAGGACAATCCCCCTGAGGCTGTGATGCCATCTGGATGTATCCAAAGTTTGGATCCGGTCTGGTCGGGACGACTCCAAGTGCAATCAATGCATCAGTGCCGGCTGCATAGGCCAGAGCATTACTCAAAGTCTCATTGAAGAAATCGTGTTTGTTGACCACCTGGTCAGATGGTGTAACGACGGTTACTGCGTGCGGATCTCTTTTTAGGATGGAATATGTTGCGTATGTGATGCAAGGGGCTGTGTTTCTGTTATATGGCTCCAGAAGAAGGTTTTCTTCCTTGAGTTCGGGAAGGTGTGACAACACTTCTTCCCTATACCTCGCCAGACTCACCACTATTATATTTTCTTCGGGGATCACAGCCTTCATGCGGTTATATGTAAACCGCAGGAAGGAAGTTCCCTGCTCCGTGAAGTCAAGAAACTGTTTAGGTTTGTCCGATCGGCTGATGGGCCAAAATCTTGAACCGATGCCGCCGGCCAGTATTACACAATAAAAATGGTTATTAAGCATAAATAGGTATAAAAGCTTGTGGGTAGTAGTTTATTTCAAAGTCTGAGCCATTGATGACGATGGATATGACATCAAAGAAGATATCCAGATCGTCAGGAAGGTTTTTGCGTTTAGAGGAGTTGAGGTAGGCTTTTGCTGCTGCGGTCATCCTCGTCTGTTTGACATGAGTCACATTGGCTTGGGGTTCTGCAATTGCAGGAGCGTTTCTTGTCTTTACTTCTACAATATGCAGCTCGTGATCTTTCAGGCTGATGATGTCCAGCTCAAGATGGGCATTTCTCCAATTCCTCTCAATAATTCTGTGTCCGTGCTCCACTAAAAAGGAGCAGGCTGTTTCTTCTCCAATCTTTCCTGTGGTTTGTCTTGAATTTGTCATAGTTTAACGATTGTGACTCCCGTGCCTCCGTTTCTGATGTCTTCGTCGCTCACGCTGAGTCCCGGTATAGTGCGTAGGTATTTCTGAATCTCTTCTCGCAGCACTCCCGATCCCTTGCCGTGGATGATGCGCACGCTGTTCATATTCAACATGATAGCATCATCAATATAGTGCATGACGATGTTGAGTGCATCATTGAGTCTTTCTCCTCTGATGTCGAGCTCCGGAGAGAAGTTGAGCTTGCGATCCGTTATGGCGCTGTCCTGCCTTTGAACCTGTCGTGCTGCAGGGTTGCGCGAAGCTTCTTTAAACTCGTTGGAAGAAATCCTTTCCACACGGGACGGATCCATGGTGCTGCTGATGTTGCCGATGATGATGGTGATGCTCTTACCCTTGACCTTGGATACTTCGCCCACCATGCCATTGTCCTTGATGCGCACCTTCTCTCCCACTTTGAGTGGTGCCGCTTTGGCCTCCTTGGCCTCTGCATTTTCTTTCTTGCCGGCACTCTTGTTGCGCTTCTGGAGCTGCTCAAGCTTGCGGTCTATATATTGGTCGTGCTTCTTCTGCTGCTTGATTTTCTTGTTTTCGATTGCGCTCAGGAAGCCTTGCAACTCTTCGCGCGCCTGCTTGGTCTGCTCCTTTTCTGCGTTGGCTTCCTTGATGTCGCGAATGGTTTTTTCTACCTGCTTGCCTGCGCCTTTGATGATCTGTGCCGCTTCTTTCTGTGCGTCTGCGAGTATCTTTTCCTTCTGCTCTTTGATTTCCTCGAGCTCTTTCTGATATTGCTCGGTCAGGCCGGTGAGCATTTTGTCGCTGTGCTTGACTTTCTGCAGCTTCTCATCAAGGGAGCGGCGGCTGCGCACGATGCGGCGCAGGTTCTTTTCTATGCCCACAAATTCTTCGCCTGCTCTGTTTTCCGCGTCCTTGACGATGCTTTCCGGCAGACGCATCTTGCGGGCGAGCTCAAATGCAAACGAATTGCCAGGCAGACCGATTTCGAGCTTGAAAAGCGGTTCAATCTTGGACGAATCGTAGAGCATTGCTCCGTTGACGACGTGCGAACCCTGCGAGCTGGCATAGAGCTTAAGGTTGGTGTAGTGCGTGGTGATTACGCCCCATACCCCGCGCTTGTCGATCTCGCTGAGGATAGCTTCGGCAATGGCGCCGCCGGCTGTGGGCTCTGTGCCTGAGCCAAATTCGTCTATGAGCACCAATGTCCTCTCAGACGACTTGAGGAGCACTTCTCTCATCTCGACGAGGAAGGAGCTGTATGTGCTCAAGTCGTTTTCAATATTCTGATTGTCGCCTATGCTGACGATGATGTTGTCAAAGATAGGGAGCTCCGAAGTTTCAGAGGTCGGGATGAGCATGCCCCACTGAAACATATACTGTAAGAGTCCTACTGTCTTGAGACACACGGACTTACCTCCGGCATTGGGGCCTGATATCAGCAAGATGCGCTTTTGCGGGGTGAGGGTGATGGTCAGGGGTACTATCTCCCTTCCGTCACTCTTGAGCGCCTTTTCAAGGAGCGGATGTCTGGCTTTGCGCAGATACAGGCTGTCGTCTTCGGAGATAACCGGCATGCCGGCGATGTATTCGAGCGCCGTCTGGGCTTTTGCCATCAGGAAATCTATTTCTCCGAGGAACTCTGCACATTGCAGCAGTTCAGGGATGTATGGACGCAGAAACTCTGTGAAGTCAAAGAGTATCTTCTGTATCTCGCGCTCTTCTTCGTAGCGGAGGGTGAGGATTTCGTTTTCCAGCTCGATGATTTCTGCAGGCTCGATGAAGAGCGTCTTGCCGGTTGAGGATTCGCCATAGACAAAGCCCGGCACCTTGCGCTTTGCGGAAGCTCCCACCGGGATGAGGAACTTGCCGTCGCGCACATTTACGCTGGCGTCCGCGTCCACAAGGCCGTCTTCCTGAGCTTTGCGAAGGATGGCTGCAGCTTTTTTGGAGATGCTGGCTTCTTTGTTGCGAAGTGTGGTCCTGATGTGCTGGAGTTCGTCTGACGCTGAGTCCTTGATGTCTCCATATTTGTCAAGGATGCTTTCTATGCGTCTGAGGACCTCAGGATATGAGTTGATGGGCGAAGCAAGTTTCTTCAAGCAAGGGTAGACACCGTCTTTGATGCTTGAAAAGAAGTGAAGCACCTTGCGGAGAGTATCACACATGGTCTTGAGCTTCCCCAGGGAGAGCACGTCAATGCAGGATCCGGCTTTTTCCAGTCCTTCCAGGAAGGGGATTGTGTCGATGTATCCTGTGGTTGGGAAATTGTCTTCAAACATCATCACAAGCCTCATCTCGTCACAGAGATTCAATCTTGTGCTGATGATGGCCTTGTCGGTAGAGAAGTCCTCTTCCTGCACCCTCCTTACCGCGTAGTCTGTCAGACAGCGGTTGGAGATGGTCTGGCGTATTTTGTCAAAGCCCAGCTTGGCTTCTAAAGAGGCTTTTCTCATTGTTTCTTCTCGCTTAATAAAAGTTTAAGTGTGTTGATGCTGTCTACTTTCTGAAGGACGCCTTCGCGCACAAAGCTGATCCTTCCGGTCTGCTCGCTGACCACAACCACGTCTGCATCGCTGACTTCGGAGATGCCCACGGCTGCTTTATGTCTCATGCCGTAGTGAGCCGGGATGGCCCTGTCTGTGATCGGGAGCGTGCAGCGTGCAGCGGTGATGCGGTTGCCGGATATGATCATCGCTCCGTCGTGAAGTGGCGAATTTTTGTAGAAGATGTTCATGATCAGGCGTTTGCTGACCTTGGCGTCTATGCTGTCGCCGGTCGCGATGATATCTTCAAGATTGGTCTTCTTGCAGATGATGATCAGGGCACCGGTCTTCTGCTCGGACATCTCATCACAGGCTTCGGCTATCTGAGTGACGGTTTCTGTGCTGATTTCGTTGAGGTTGGTTTCCTTAAACAACTTTGACAGGAAACGACCTTTTTCTATTGTTGTGCCGGCAGTCCTGCCAAGCGAATTAAGGAATCTTCTGATCTCAGGCTGGAAGATAATGATCAGACCGATGACACCGACATCAAAGACCGTCCCCAGAATGCCCGAAAGCATCTTCATACCAAGAGCGGAAGCAATTGATTGTATGAGGAGGAAAAATATGACGGCAATCAATGTGTTTACAGCGGTTGATCCTTTTATCCACTTAAATAGCAAGAAAATGATAGCTGCCACTATCAGAATATCCAGTATATCTACAAATTTAAAGTTGATAAAATCAAGCATATCAATCACCTTGTACTAAATCGTACAAATATACAATAAAAAAACCGCATTGCCTCTCAAGTTGCGCGCTTTGTCCGCTCCCGTATGCAAAAACGCTACCTTCTGTCCACAACTGCCTCTTGGCGAAGCCTCCCGTGTGCACCCAGGGCCGTTTCCGCACACAAGTTCCTCCCCAAAAC
>CALEJC010000159.1 GCA_937898205.1 uncultured Bacteroidales bacterium | reverse complement strand
AAACGAGTTCCCGGTATCAAATGATGACATCCGCACCCGGGCATACATGCCTTTTGTTCCCAACCCGCGCATCTCGATCATCTCCCCTCTCAATAACATCGGCCCGGACATCAGTTATATCAATCTCGGGCCCAAGTGGTATCTCACCAAGAGCATAGGCGATGAGAAATGCCGCATCCTTGCCGGACTGGAGATCAACAACAATCAGGCGTGGGGCAACAGCAACAGCATCAACCCAAGACTGAAGATCCAAAGACAGTTCAACGTCAGGCCATTGAGCCAGGATCTCGGCGCCTGCGTCTCTGTGCACGGGCAACCCGTGTTTGTGATCACTCAGGAGTTCCTGGACCCTAGCAAGGACAACAAGCTTCCAATGATGCTGATCGGCGTAATCCTGATTATTGCCTCATGCATCATGGCTCTTGACATGAGACGCACCATCAGGATGGCAGTCGGGACCGGTATTACCGTAGTTGGCTCGCTGCTGCTTGTCTACTTCTTTGGCCGAGGCTCGGGGACGCAATACCCGCTTTTCTCCCCTGTTCTGTATGCCGACGGCACGGTGCTATATTCGCTTGGCGCAATAATCATCCTAAATCTGGCGATCTTCTATTTCGGCGTCAGTTCCTATCTGATGAGAGAGCACATCTGCCGAAGAGTCCGCAGCAAGCGCTCTGCCATCCTCACCATCGCGGGTTCCATACTCTGCGTGCTGGCGATCTTTGGATACAGTTTCCACATGCTTCATAGCATCATCCTCAACTCCAGCATCACACTACAGATTTATAAATTCATCGACCTGACACAACTTTGGAGCATCCTGGTATATGCGTCATTCCTCACTGTTTTGATGAGTGTACCGCTTCTGCTTCAAGCTATTCAGGTCCTGTTTCAAGATTACCTCGGATGGAAGAGATTTGATGCGTTTTCTCTTGTCAGCCGCATCATCTGCTCGATAATATTTGCCTCCTACCTGCTCGTATTGTCTTCTGTAATGGGAGAGAGGAAAGAGCAACAAAGGATAGATGTGCTGGCAAAGAGGCTCTCTTTTGATAGAGATATCGCTCTTGAGACCAGGCTGCGCAGAGCCGAAGCACAGATTGCCGACGATATGATCATCTCTGCATTGTCGGTGTTTAACAATACTGCATCTTCGATAAGAAGCAGACTCTCAGAGTATTACCTCGCCGGCGAGGTGCAGAACTACAATATCTCCGTCTATGTACTCAACAGCAGCAACACCACCAAGGCAGCTATCGATCAATACAATGAGCTGATTGGAGATGGATCGCCGATCTACAACGGGTCAAGATTTCTTTATGTCAAGCCGGAAAACGGCCACTCATACTACGTGGGAGTGTTCCTATATCTCATCGAGGACAGCGGCGTTTCTCGTGTGCTAGTCCGCCTGGACGGCAGAGAGGCCCGTGGTACAAAAGGCTACGCAGGCATCTTCGGATTTAATCCTCCGGGGATGGTTTCACTGCCAAACGGTTATTCTTATGCAAGATACAACGGGTATGCGCTCTCTTCTTACAAAGGCAATCAGGTCTATGCGCTGAAACTGAGCCAGGAAGACTATGACCGCATCTACCGTGATGAGGTGCGCACCTATATAGAAGGAGACAGCTATCATTTCTACAACAAGGTTGGTGAGAACGAAGCGATCATTATCTCCAGACCTAAGATCAGCCTGTTTACACTCATCATAGCCGGTCTTTTCATCGGTCTGGTATCTTTCTTTGCCATGTCACTGCTGGGCATCAGGCGACTCACACATAGAAAAGACAGGATACACAACAGCTACTACAGAAACAGGATCTCCATCGTCCTGATGGGTTCGCTTGTGCTCATCATGCTTTCCATGGCCGTCGCAAGTATCTTCTTTGTCTACTCGCGCAATGAAGTGAATCTGCGTAATATCATGACCGACAAGATCAGGGCGATAAACTCTATGATCGAGGCAGAGATAGACAATGGCGTCACGATCTCCGCCGCCAACAGAAGTACTCTGACAAGAATCATCGAGGTCATCGGCCGAGACACCAACTCCGACATCACACTATACACCCCTGACGGCAGACTGCTCACCTCTACTACACCTATAGTATTTGAAAGCCACCTGCTTGGTGATAGAATTGACGGTTATGCCTACGAAGAGATCTACTATAGCAACAAACACCATTGCATCCGGGAGGACCGGATCGGAGATATCCGCTATTACAACATGTATGCTCCGATCCTGGATATAAATGACAATATCGTCGCCATCATGTCCTCTCCATACAATGAGGACAGCTACGACCTGGAAGAAGATGCAGTCAATCACTCAATGACCATACTCTCCATCTTCCTGCTTTTCCTTTTGATGGCGCTGTTTTTCATCACCAATGTAGTGGATGCACTGTTTTCTCCACTGCTTGAGATGACATCCAAAATGGACTCTCTGGACTCAGGACGACTGGACTATATCCATTACAAACAGAATGACGAGATCAGCCCGCTTGTAATTGCCTACAACAGGATGGTTCAAGAGCTTGAAGACAGTTCCAAGAAGCTAGCTCAAGCAGAACGCGACAAGGCATGGAGTGAGATGGCAAGGCAGGTTGCACACGAGATCAAGAATCCTCTCACCCCGATGAAGCTTCAGCTCCAGCGAGTCATCAGGCTCAAGCAGAAAGGTGATGAGAGCTGGAAGGACAGATTTGACGAAGCTAGCAGAGTGCTGCTCGATCATATTGATATCCTGACAGATACGGCCAACGAGTTCTCAACATTTGCCAAGTTGTATACCGAGGAAAACATCCGGATAGATCTCGACAAGTTGATAAAAGACGAAATCACGATGTTTGACAACAAGGAGAACATCCGCTTTGACTATATCGGACTTAACGAAGCGACCATCTTGGGGCCTAAGCCTCAACTCACACGCGTCTTTGTCAACCTGATCAACAACTCGATCCAGGCAATCGGTGACGCAGAGAACGGACGCATCATGGTATCACTTAGAAACTCTATACAGGAGGGCTACTACGATATCGTATTTGAGGACAATGGTCCGGGAGTATCAGAAGAAAACGAGCAATTCCTCTTCACACCAAACTTTACCACTAAAAACGGTGGTTCCGGACTTGGACTCGCAATCTCTCGAAGCATCCTCAATCGTTGCAATGCCAGCATCAGTTACAGCCGCTCATTTGCATTGGGAGGCGCATGCTTCTGTATAACATACCCTAAAGAAAGCCACTTGGCTTAGAATTTGCAGGAACAATACCCGTGCGATTAATAAAGATCTTCATAGTTTTAACAATCTTGCTGAGCCTATCCATCTCAGCATTTGCCCAGGCGCATAGACACGATGTCCTTGTGCCGATCAGCAAATACATGGCCAAGGGGGATGCCGAGTGCCTGTCAGCCTGGTTTGACGAGAACCTTGAGGTCAGCATATTTACAAGAAGCTGTGACGCAAGCAAAGCTCAGGCAACACGCATCTTCAAACAATTCTTCAAAGAACATAATCCACAATCCTTCAAAGTAACTCACATTGCCGAGAGCAGAAACATGAAACATGTCCTCGGCAATCTGCATACCGGCGGCGAGAGTCTGGTTGTCACAATTTTTGTGAGCTCTGAAGATAATATCTACAGGATTCAGCAGTTAAAGATTGAGCGTCAGTAATTTTGATTTGCGAAACTTGATTGTATTGACTAAATTTGCGCCGTCTTTTTAAGAATTTAATCTATAAATCAATACAATTATGGCAACTACAGCTGATTTCAAAAACGGACTTTACCTTAGATATAACGGAAAGCCTTGTATGATCGTTTGGTTCCAGCACGTTAAGCCAGGCAAAGGTCCTGCTTTCGTAAAGACCAAGCTCCGCAATCTTGAAAATGGCCGCATCCTTGAAAACACTTTCACCGCTGGTGCAAAGATTGAGACTATCGAGGTTGAGCGCCGTCCATACCAGTTCCTTTATGCAGAGGAGGATGGATTTAACTTCATGCACGAAGAGACCTATGAGCAGATCCTTCTCCCTAAGGAGGTTGTTGACAACGCCGACCTCATGAAGGAAGGACAGCATGTTGAGATGATGTTTATCGTGGGCGAGGAGAAGTGCCTCACTTGTGAGCTCCCAACATATGTAACACTTGAAGTTACATATTCAGAGCCAGCAGTCAAGGGCAACACAGCTTCAACTTCAGCTCTTAAAGAGGTTGTTCTTGAGACTGGTGCCAAGATCATGGTTCCTCTCTTCATCGAGACAGGCGAGAAGATCACAGTCAACACTTCAGACCGTTCATACGGCCAGAGAGTTTAATTTTCTCACAATTTTATAAAAAAATGACTCCGACTATTGCGGGGTCATTTTTTATTTCTATATTTGTGATATCATTTTAATATCATTTTAACACGCAAGACAATGGAAAACAATTTAAATCTTGAGTACAAAGGCTTCAAAGCCAATGGTTTCTTAATGTTACTCGTATCCCTGGCAGTCGTAGGATTGAGCATCTGGGGCATCGTAATCAGCGCAACCGAGGGCAACATACTGATGACTATTCTCTACTCAATCGGCACCTTGGTCGGCTTTGTTATGCTTGGCGGACTCATGGTCATTGAGCCCAACCAGGCAAGAGTCCTCGTATTCTTCGGAAAGTACAGAGGTAACATCCTCCAAGAAGGCTTCTGGTGGATCAATCCATTTATCAGCGTCAAGAAACTCTCACTTCGCGCCAGAAACCTCAACGCAGACCCGATCAAGGTCAACGACAAGATGGGTAACCCTATCATGATCGGCCTTGTGCTCGTATGGAAAGTCAAGAGAGAGGAGATATATAAAGCAATCTTCAACATCGACACTCCTTCCAAGGTGATGACCACTACAACCTCAAAGGGCAATGTAGAGATCACATCGGCCAGCGCCAGCGACTCTCGCATGGACGCACTTGCCAACTTTGTAGCCGTGCAGAGTGACGCAGCCCTCAGGCAGGTTGCCGGAAACTATGCCTACGATGACAGCACAGCCGTCGAAGGCGAACTCAGCCTTAGATCAAATGCTGACGAAATCAACGTCCTCCTTGAGCAGAAGCTCGCTGAGCGCCTTGACCTCGCCGGCATCGAGGTTGTCGAGGCACGCATCAACTATCTCGCCTACGCTCCGGAGATCGCAGCAGTGATGCTTCGCCGCCAGCAGGCAGACGCCATCATTTCAGCACGCGAGAAGATCGTGGAGGGTGCAGTTTCGATGGTCAAGATGGCTATCGACCAGCTTTCTGAAAAAGAGATCGTGGAGCTTGACGAGGAAAGAAAGGCCGCTATGGTCAGCAATCTTCTGGTAGTCCTCTGCTCAGACGAGTCAGCTCAGCCTGTAGTCAACACCGGCACATTGCATCATTAATAGATAAAGGCTATCTTTGAACTATGCCGAAGGAGCAAAATAAGAGTTTTGTGCTACGCATCGACGCGCAGACAATGGAGGCCGTGGAGAAGTGGGCGGAAGATGAGTTCCGCTCCACCAACGGCCAGCTCCAGTGGATCATCTCCGAAGCCCTTCGCAAGAGCGGACGATTAAAAAAGACAAATAAAGAAAGTAAAGATGATTAGAAGAGTAGCACTATCTCTGATAGCATGTTTGAGCATATCCTGCGCCAACGCTCAGCGTCCACAGACTCCCAAAGAGCCGTTTCCTTATGTAACTGAAGAAGTCAGTTTCACCAATGAAGCGGAAGGTGCCACACTCAGCGGCACTCTCACCTACCCCGTCATGCACCACATCTATCCCCAGGGCAGCATCCCGGTTGTCCTGATGGTCACAGGCAGCGGAGCCCAGGACCGCAATGAAGAGCTTTTCGGACACAAGCCGTTTCTTGTCATCGCAGACTATCTTGCCAAGAAAGGCATCGCTTCGCTCAGATATGATGACCGAGGAGTAGGTAAATCGACAGGGCCTACAGACAATACGACTTCTCTTAACAACAAAGCAGACGCCCTCGCAGGCATTGAGTATCTTCGCAGCCTGGGCAAGTTTGGCAAGGTAGGAGTGCTTGGACATAGCGAAGGCGGCAGCATTGCCTTCATGATGGGGGCAGAAGGAAGCGTCGACTTCCTCGTTTCGCTCGCAGGTCCTGCGACTGACGGCATCACAATGCTGGTAGGACAGAACAGGGCCATCCTGCCTCTTGCAGGGATTAAGGGGCAGGCCCTCAATGACTACTGCACTGCGTTTGAGCAGGTGCTTAGAGATGTGGTCGCAGGCCGGATTGGAGAGGATCACCGGGAGCACGTAAAAGAGATTATCACATCAAAGAACCTCGATATTCCAGGGGTACTGGAGGCCAATCTTGTAGAGGTCATCAAGCAGATGAATCCGTGGATGGTATGGACCCTCGCCTATAATCCTGAAGAAGATATAAAGAAGATAAGTTGCCCGGCTATGGCGATAAACGGCAGCCTGGACAAGCAGGTAGTCAGCAAAGACAATATCCCTCAACTTGAGAAAAACCTCACAGGCAACGACAAAAATCTCATCAAAGAGTACCCGGGACTCAATCACCTTTTCCAGCCATGTGACGAAAAGACTGCAATGAGCTACCAGTTCATCGCCGAGACCATCTCAGAAGAGGTCCTGGAAGACATTGCACAATGGATTACAGCTCTGAAATAGTTGTGGCGACCTGATCAAGAAGCCACTTTGGGGTGGAAGTTGCCCCGCAAATGCCCACAAAATCGCTAGGTAAGAACCACTCTGGATCAATCTCAGATGGGGAACCGATGTGGTAGGTGCGGGCATTTTCCTTTTTACAGAGGTCATAAAGCACCTTACCGTTGGAGCTGGAACTCCCCGCTACGAATACAATCACATCGTGAGCTCGGGCAAACGAGACGAGTTCCTTGTGTCTGGATGCCACCTGCGAGCAGATTGTCTTATGGACGACAAGGAGCGAGTCCGGCATGCGTGAAGCAAGGTACTCTGCGATCGATTGATATCCCACAGGGCTCATCGTCGTCTGCGAGAAAAGCTCGATCGGACAATCAAAGCTAAGAGCCCCACAGGCTTCCATCTCTTCAAGCTGGGCCACTGTCTGGACCACTATCACATCTCCATCCACCTGACCGACCAGCCCCAGCACTTCCGGATGGCCATCTTTTCCATAGATAATCACCCTGCCACCGGCAGCATTCAAGCGCGCATAGGCCTCACGGATCTGCTTCTGAAGCCCCAGGACCACAGGGCAGGTGCAATCTATCAGGTCAAATCCAAGAGCAGATACCTGCTGATAGACAGCAGGCGGCTCGCCATGAGCACGGATCAGAAGCGTTTTTTTCTCCGCAGGAGAACTCAAAGAAGGCAGGTCAGCGACAGAAACAGTCTCCAGCCCAAGCGAATTCAGCCTTGCCAGCTCTTCCTCATTGTGCACAATGGCGCCGAGCGAATACAAGCGTCCACCATGCTCTCCCAGGAAGCGTTCCGCAGTCCCTATGGCCCTGATCACTCCGCCACAAAAGCCCGATTGTTTATCAATCTCTACTCTCATTACAGAAGTCCAAACTTACCTTGGATCAGACCTTGAACCCAAGCGAGTTCTTCAGACATGGTCATCTCAGAATTGTCCAGAGTAAAGGCATCATCAGCCTTTTTAAGAGGAGAAGTCTCTCTATGAGAATCAATATAATCCCTTTGCTGGAGGTTTTCAAGAACCTCCTGAAGGTCAGGATTTTGCCCTTTTGCAACCATCTCATCATAACGGCGCTTGGCTCTGACCTCGGCAGACGCTGTCATAAAGATCTTTATCTCGGCATCCGGAAACACCGTTGTACCTATATCCCGTCCATCCATCACGACTCTGCCACCCTTAGAAAAGGCATGAAGTCTCTCATCGACCCACGCACGGACATAGGCCACTGTAGCGATCGGACTCACCTGCGACGAGACAGTCATAGAACGGATCTGACTCTCGATACACTCTGTGCCCATATAAAGCTGACTACCGGCTTCAAAATGAAGATCAAGCTCCTTGAGTGCGTTCTGGAGACTATCCGAAATGACATTATCAGGAGTAATATATCCGTTTTGCTGGGCAAAATAGGTCACGCCACGATACATCGCGCCCGAATCCAGATAAAGGAAATCAAACTTTTTTGCGAGCAACTTGGCAAAGGAGCTCTTGCCTGTAGATGAATAGCCGTCGACGGCAATCTTGATATCCGGGATTCTCATTTTGTTACTGTTTTAATTTTGCTTCATATTCGGCTTTTGCTCTCTCCACCGAAACGCTCCTCTTCAGCACGAAGCCGGAACCAAGGTATTTGGTGCGCACATCCTCATCACTTGCAAGCTGCTCAGGAGTGCCTTCCTGAAGGATAGAGCCCTCATAAAGGAGGTATGCTCGGTCGGTGATTGCCAGAGTCTCACCCACATTATGGTCAGTGATAATCACGCCGATATTACGATATTTGAGCTTTGCGATGATATACTGGATATCTTCTACCGCGATAGGATCCACCCCGGCAAACGGCTCATCAAGAAGGATAAACTTAGGATCGATCGCCAGTGCACGAGCAATCTCGCAACGGCGTCGCTCACCTCCTGAAAGCTGGATGCCCAGCGACTTGCGCACCTTGGAAAGATTGAACTCATCGATCAAAGACTCCATCTTCTCAAGCCTCTGAGCTCTCGGAATACCCTTCATCTCCATTACGGAAAGGATGTTGTCTTCCACCGACATCTTCCTAAACACAGAAGCATCCTGAGGAAGATAGCCCACACCCTTTTGGGCACGCTCATACATAGGGAGCTCGGTAAGCTCTTCATCTTCAAGGAAGACCCTGCCCTCGTTGGGCTTGATCTGACCTGTGATCATATAGAAACTTGTGGTCTTACCGGCACCGTTTGGCCCAAGAAAACCCACAATCTCTCCTTGGTTAACCTCCATCGACACGCCTTTTACAACGGTACGGAGGCCATATTTCTTAACAAGATTTTGGCAATATAGTTTCATCTTTTCCTATCTGATGTCCAGGCCAAGGTCTATCACAAAGTCCCTTACCTCTTCGTTGCGTTTAATCAAATCCTCAGCCTTCTCCGAAGGCATATATTTTATTTCTTCCTTCTCTTCGTCAGGGATCACATAAGGTTCAAGCCTCAGAAGGCCACAGTTCATGATCGCACAGAACTTGTTTTCCATATCACGAAGCATCTTCTCCTCAATCCACTTCTTCTGGGCCTCGTTGGTCACTGAAAACTCTATAACCTTCTTACCTTCTTTCTCGCCTATCACCAGCTTGGCCTTTGCCAGGGCCGTAGAGAGACGAGGCTGCGCAGAGTACTTGAGCGCAAGCTCGTTCCACTTCGCCTTAAGATCCTCATCAGAAGGGAGTTGCACCTCCTGGCGGGTCTGCACTTCCGGCTTGACTGCTTCTTCTTTCTCGTTCATCAGAGATGTGAGCGAGAGCGAAGAGGCAAACCTGCTGGCTTTCTTCGGTGCAGGTGTCTGTGCAGGCTGTTGCACTGGGGCAGGGCCCGACGCTGCTACCGGTTGAGCAGCTGCCACAGGCGTTGGAGCGGGTGCAGGAGCTGCCGCCACAGGCTGCGCTGCAACGGCCGGCTGAACTGCAGGAGCAACAGGCTGAACTGCCGGCTCTCTATTGAGGAAGGAGAGATTCATCAGCGCCAGCTCGATGTGCAGACGTTGGTTGGCAGAGCCGCGGTATGAAGCTTCGCATCTGCTGCAGACATTGATACCTTCGTAGAGGAACTTCACAGAACATCTGTCTGCCTGGTCCTTATATCGCTTCTTGAGCGAAGCAGGAAGGTCGAGAAGTGCATCAAGGCCGGCGGTCCTGCTCACGAGCAGGTCACG
>CALEJC010000158.1 GCA_937898205.1 uncultured Bacteroidales bacterium | reverse complement strand
GTGGTTTTTCTCTTGAGGTTACAAAGTCTATCACCTTGTCAGTGAATGATCTGCCTTTGTCGTCCAAAGTGATGACAGGGAAGATGGGGCCGAATATTTCTTCAGTCATGAGAGGGGAGTCAAGGGCTACATCTTCAATTAAGGTCGGCTCGATGAAACGGCTTGCTGCATCGGATCTTCCGCCATAGATGATGCGTCCGTCCTTGAAGTATCCTGTTACTCTTTCGAATGCCTTCTGATTGACCATCCTCACATAATGATTGCTTTCTGCGACATTACTGCCGTGAAGCTGATGCACAGCTCGTCCAAACTCCTCCACAAACTTTGCCTTAACATCCTGATGGATAAGGATATAGTCTGGTGCTATGCAAGTCTGGCCGCTGTTGATGGTCTTGCCCCAGGCGATGCGCTTGGCAGCGAGTCTGAGATCTGCAGTGCGATCGATGACACACGGGCTCTTGCCACCCAGCTCAAGCACAAGCGGAGTGAGGTTTTTTGCGGCAGCGGCCATTACTGTCTTGGCAAGCGCAGGACTTCCCGTAAAGAAGATCAGGTCATAGCGTTGCTGAAGAAGTGCGGTATTGACATCGCGGTTGCCCTGCACGACTGCGATGTATTGGCGTGCAAACGTATCCTCAATCATCTGCTGCAGCACCGCAGACACTGTCGGCACATAAGGCGAAGGCTTGAGCACAGCAGTACAGCCGGCTGAGATTGCGCCCACGAGCGGGTTGAGAAGCAGCTGGACAGGGTAGTTCCAAGGCGAAATGATCAGCGCATTGCCAAGCGGTTCTTTGACGACGTGACTGCTCGCCGGGAAAAGCTTGATCGGGGTAGGGCGTGTTTCTGTGCGCGCCCAGCGCCTGACATTTCTGATATGGTTGCGGATCTCTGCTTTCACAATGCTGATTTCAGTGAGGTAGGCTTCCTCATAGGATTTGTGCAGATCCTGCCATAAGGCATCACAGAGTGGCTTTTCCCACTTGGCAAGCGCATCCTGAAACTTCAAAAGCATCTGCTTGCGGAAAGCCACATCCAGGGTCTTTCCGCTACGGAAAAACTCTTTCTGTGCCTTGACAATCTCAACAATCTGATCGGTCGGAGTATTAGCGATATGAGTCATATTATTTATTTTCTGCCTGTAAAGTTATCCATTGCGTGGTAAAGTCCAACTACTTCGCCAAAAAAAGCGTCAAAAATTGCAGTTGATGATGTTGTAAAAAAGGGGAGTGGTATATTTGTGGTGAAATTTTGGGGATTGGAATCAATATTCTATCTTTGTGTGATTAAGAATAATAGTCATTATGGCAGACAGCAATTTCATAGATTACGTCAAGATATATTGTGCTTCAGGACATGGTGGAGCAGGTTCTACACATCTTCACAGGGCAAAATATGTCCCTAAAGGCGGTCCGGACGGAGGTGACGGCGGACGAGGAGGACACATCATCCTCAGAGCCAACCCGCAGTTCTGGACACTCATCCACCTCAAGTACCGCAAGCACATCAAAGCCGAGGACGGCGAAGGCGGCAAGGATTCGCTTCGCAAGGGCAAGAACGGCAAGGACATCTATCTTGACGTCCCTGTGGGCACTGTGGCCAAGAATGCCGAGACCGGCGAGGTGCTTTTTGAGATCATGGAGCCGGGCGAAGAGCGCATCCTCTGCAAAGGCGGAAGGGGAGGCTTGGGCAACAACAACTTCAAGACTGCGACCCTTCAGACCCCACGTTTCGCACAGCCTGGCGAGGAAGGCGAGGAAGGCATCTATATCCTTGAGCTCAAGCTACTTGCCGATGTGGGACTTGTCGGTTTTCCTAATGCAGGAAAGTCCACTCTTCTCAGCACGATCACTGCTGCAAAGCCTAAGATTGCAGACTATGCATTTACAACTCTTGAGCCCAACCTGGGCATAGTCAGCTACCACGACGGCAAGTCATTTGTGATGGCCGACATCCCGGGCATCATTGAAGGTGCTCACGAGGGCAAAGGCATCGGAACACGTTTCCTCAGACACATAGAGCGCAACTCAGTGCTTCTGTTTATGGTGAGCGTGGAGGAAGACGATATACTTGCAAGCTACAAGACTCTGCTCAATGAGCTCAAGCTTTATAACCCTGAGCTGCTCACAAAGCAGAGAGTCCTTGCCATCACCAAGTGTGACCTCATCGACGAGCAGATTGAAAAAGAGATCAAGCCACATCTGCCTCGCAAGATCCCGTATGTCTTCATCTCATCCAGCACAGGACAGGGCTTGAACAAACTCAAGGACGAGTTATGGAAAGCACTTCAGTTATAGGCATCTGGGGGGCATTGGAGCAAGCTGACAAAGCTGTAACCTTGGCCATCAACTCTATTAATAGTCCTGTAACGGATTTCATCTGGAAAGCATTTTCCAACATCCCCGCATGGATTCCACTCTATATCGGGGTTGTGGTGTTTTTATATATCAAGTTGGGCTGGAAAAAGGCCAGCATCTTTACTTTGTGCTGCGCCTTGACTGTGCTCTGCTGCGACCAGTTTGGCAATGTGTGCAAGGATTTCTTCGAGAGGCTTCGCCCATGTCACGACCCTTATATGCTTGACTCAGGGCTGCATATTGCTGAGAAGTTGGGAGGGAAGTATGGCTTCTATTCGGCTCATGCCGCCAACTCCATGGGATTTGCCTTGTGCTCAAGCATCGGCTTCAAGCAAGCCGGCAGAGCGCGCGGATACAGCTGCGCGATCACCATCTGGGCATTGCTCGTGGCGATCAGCAGAGTCTTTGTAGGAAAGCATTTCCTTGGTGACGTGATTGTGGGCGCTGCAGTCGGTGCAGTGATAGCATTTGCGATGGCTTCTCTGGGTAAATATGCAATAAAGAGACTGAAGCTATAGCCTCTTCATCACATTGATCTGCTCGTCAGTCACATCCACAGAGATCGGGAGTCTGCCTTCGATCTCTCCATCAACCTCGATAATATCATTGGAGTTCTCGTCCATAGGGACAACCTGCACAGACCTTCCGCGTCCGGTGTAGACGATGCTGCACTCGTGGATTGTGCCATTGAAAAGGCGAGGGATCTCACGAGCAATCCTTAATAATGAAACCTTAGGGATGATCAGATAATCGACCTTGCCGTCATCTATCTTGGCAAGCGGAACCTGTCTCATGCCGCTGCCGGAATAAGGGCCGTTGCCAAATGCAATCGAATAGCAAGGTCCTGTGTAAACTACTTCTCCATCGCAGACAACACAGACATTGATGGATTTTGCGTGGGTAAGGCTATATAGAAGCGATTGAAGATAGATGAGCTTGCCTCTTCTTCCTGACTCTTTCTGCTTGTTTACCCTCTGACACACATGTGAGTCAAAACCGATACCTCCGATATTGGCCATATATGACATCTTTCCGCCACTGCTCTTGACCTTGATGACATCCATCTTCTGAAATGAATCCTTATGGATGATATCAACCACCTCATCCATATCATGAGGGACCTTCAAAGACTTGATCCAGTCATTGCCTGAGCCGATAGGGATGACACCGAGATAAAACTCACTTAACGGAACCTCGTGTTTGAAACACCACTTGCAGATGCCGGCAAAAGCCTCATGAAGAGAGCCGTCACCACCCACTGCAACAATCTTCCTATATCCCTCTTCTGCAGCATCATAGGCAAGCTGGGTGGCATGTTTCTTATGGTCTGTGAGGGCGGTGATATAAGGGACACCAAGTTTATCAAGTTTATGCTCGGCGGGAATCCATTCGCACATAGTTTTACCGGAGCCGGCGCGAGGATTGACTATGAAGTAATAGGCAGATTTTATATGTGTCATAGGACAAATGTAGGAATTATTTGTTAAATTTGTACTTCTATACGCATAATATGGGGAAAGTAATAGCAATAGCCAATCAAAAGGGCGGAGTAGGTAAGACTACTACCGCTATCAACTTGGCGGCATCGCTTTCTGTGCTTGAAAAAAAAGTGCTTATAATCGATGCTGACCCGCAGGCCAATACCACATCAGGTCTTAATTTCTCTCCTGACGAAGGGCAGAACCGCACCTTATATGAGGTGATGGAAGGAAGACTCGATATCACTGATGCTCTTATCCAGACAGAGCTCGCCAATCTTCACATGATACCTTCAAACATCAACCTTGTGGGTGCGGAGATTGAGCTTCTTGAGACTGAAAACAGAGAATCCGTGCTCAAAAATGTGCTTGCACCGATCAAGGACAACTATGACTATATCATCATAGATTGCTCTCCATCTCTTGGCATCATCACAGTCAACTGCCTCACTGCAGCTGACTCTGTCATTATCCCCGTACAACCAGAGTTCTTTGCATTGGAAGGCCTTGGAAAGCTGCTACAGACCATCAGATTGGTGCAGAACGGTGTCAATCCGGACCTCTCAATAGAAGGATTTGTGGTCACAATGTTTGATGGCAGGACCAAGGTCCACAATCAGGTGCTTGGAGAGTTGAAAGAGCACTTCCAGGGACTTGTGTTCAACACTGTCATCCAAAGAAACATCCGCCTTAGCGAGGCTCCATCGCACGGCAAACCTATCATCTTGTATGATATCATGTCAAACGGCTCCAACAACTATCTCAACCTCGCAAAAGAGGTAATGGAGCGCAACGGAGATAAACTTTATGAGTAAAGCAGCCAGAGGTTTAGGAAAAGGTCTTGGCGCTCTCCTCGGAGAGATGCCTGATGCAAATACACTTAGACAGCCAGTAGGCTATGTCAACAAAGAAATCGTGGGGACACGCGGCAAAGCTGAAAACACAGCCGATATCCTTCGTATCCCTGTGGATATGATCGAGCCCAATCCGTTTCAGCCACGTATGTCCTTTGATACTGAAGCACTTGAAGAGCTTGCTTCATCTATCAAGACTCTCGGACTCATACAACCTATAACCGTCAGACGCATCACAGACCAGCGCTACCAGATCATCAGCGGTGAGCGCAGATTCAAGGCATGTCGCCTCTGCGGCATGGCGACCATTCCAGCCTACATCCGCGATGCCAATGAGCAGGGGATGCTTGAAATGGCCATCGTAGAAAACGTTCAGAGAGAGAACCTTGACCCGATCGAGCTGGCACTCAGCTACCAGCGCCTTCTGGAAGAGTGTGCGCTCACTCAAGATATGCTTGCAGAAAGAGTCGGCAAGAAGAGAGCTTCGGTAACAAACTACCTGAGACTTCTCAAGCTCCCGGCAAAGCTCC
>CALEJC010000157.1 GCA_937898205.1 uncultured Bacteroidales bacterium | reverse complement strand
GGCTGCTTTGTTGCATGAAGCCTTCGGTTTCTGGTGGACAGGTTTCTATCGCGTCAACCCGGAATCCAACCAACTGGTGCTTGGTCCTTTCCAGGGACCGATTGCGTGTACTCACATCCCTTATGGCAAGGGAGTCTGCGGGACCTCCTGGAAGGAGCAGCGCACAATCGTAGTTCCTGATGTGGAAGAGTTCCCGGGTCACATAGCTTGTAGCAGTGAGAGTAGAAGCGAGATTGTCGTGCCTGTGTGGCAAAACGACAAAATAGTTGCAGTCTTGGACATAGATAGCAGCCAATTGGCAACATTTGACGAGATAGATGCTAAATATCTGGAGGAGATAGTGTCACATTTCCTGTAGGCATTGTTTTTGATATTTATATTACTATCTTTGCGCTTTCAAAAAAGGGCCTTTGAGAGCGGAAAATATGGAACAAATAAATTATCTTATAAAACTATGTATTGGACACTTGAATTAGCCAGCAGCCTTGATGATGCACCATGGCCAGCAACCAAAGAAGAACTTATCGACTATGCCAACCGCTCCGGCGCTCCTGAGGAGGTAATCGAGAACCTCGAAGAGCTTGAGGAGGAAGGCGAGACCTATGACTCAATCGAGGATATCTGGCCGGACTATCCTACAAAAGAAGACTTTTTCTTCAACGAGGAAGAATATTAATAAACAAAAGGGGTAGCCACTTGGCTACCCCTTTTGTTTATTGCCGTTTATCTTGCCTGTCAAAGGAGTATTGTTTTCTTCTTCGCCCACCTCTTCATATTTGTAATTGTAATATATCAGTCGATCAAACTGTTTTTCTCTACAGTCCAGCCTTCGCGCAAGGCAAGTCCGCATGGGTCTCCCTGGAAGAGTTTTGCAGCCTCCTGGTCGCCTTTGAGATGCCATTGCAGCCAAGCCAATGCAGGCACGGTAAATTCGCCGCCGTAGGCTTGAGCATAAGTGCCGGCGTGGCCGACAGGATAGTTGGCAGCAAATGCGGGGACATTTACAAGTCGGTGGAAGTCATCCATGCCATTGTTGTAGGCGATATCTTCCTCTCCTCCAAGGATATAGATGACAGGGACCTTGATCTTCTGGAGCTTCTCCTTCTGTGGCATCGGCATGCCTGGCATCGCGCCGGCAGGGTTGACAAACAAGCCGCTGTTCATGATCATGAGCGTTTTGAATCTAGGGTCTGCCGAATTGTCAAGAGTCTGCAGGCCGCCGCATGACATGCCGGCTGCGGCAATCGCTTCCGCGTCAATTCTTCCATAGAAAGGGCTATTTTTATCTGCATTCTGCTTAAGTGCCCAGTCTACTGACTCAAGCTGCTGTGCTGATGTCGATCCCGGTCTTCGGTCCGGCTCGTCTGTCATCGGGATATAACCGGTTGCGATGACCAAGTAGCCGTGTGAAGCGATTTCGTTGAGAAATTTGAGATGCTCCCAAGGGGAATTGTAACATGCGCCGTTGCCCCATACGAGGACAGGAAGAGGATTCTTTTTGCCAAATGGCGACAGATCCTGAGGTGCAAATACGGTATGTGCCTCAAAATCCGGGGCTTCAAACATTATAGCCTTGTATGGTCCGGAGCCGCCCTCCTCAACTATACGGGATTGGGTAAACTCAGGAGCAATAGGACCACATGCACAGATGGCAAAAATAACTGCAAAACAGAGAAAGAATATTGAGCGCTGTTTCATAATAAATATATTTTAAAGTCTATTCACACTCCTACAAATATAATATTTATTCTTATTAGTGGCGCGCAGTTTGTTATGAGAGGATTATAACTATATTCGCGACGCGAAATAAAGATTATTATTATGAAAAGATACTTATTATTAATTACAGTGGCTGTTTTGGGCTTGTCAGCGACACAAGTGGCGACAGCCCAGAATGATGAAAAGCGCAAGGCAACTCGCGAGCAGTGGCATCGCGATATGGAGGAGTTCCGCCAACGTAGTGCTGCAGAAAGAAGTCAAGAAAGAGAGATTAATGCAGCCAAAGGCCGCAGTGCAAGCAATGCACTGGAAGCGCGTTCATTTGTTTTTGAGACAGAGT
Source organism: uncultured Bacteroidales bacterium (assembly GCA_937898205.1). Taxonomy (GTDB): domain Bacteria; phylum Bacteroidota; class Bacteroidia; order Bacteroidales; family UBA932; genus Cryptobacteroides. The sequence goes on along the minus strand of CALEJC010000157.1, from coordinate 9,342 downwards.
CTATCAGTTTTAACAACGGTCCGACTTTGTTTGTTAATTCTCATGTCAATTTTATTTCTCTCAACGATTCACGCGCCGTGGTGCAGATTTCGCCAAGTAATTTTGCTCCGGGCGACAATGGTGTGGGTGGCATAACTGTCGATGGCATGCCTACTGACTTGAGCTATGATGTCGACGACAAAGGGAAGATAACTTTCTCTATGTCAGTTATGGGCAGAAACATCAATGCGAGTGTTATTATTGACATGGTTGAAGGAAGTGACGTCGCCCATGCGACAATTAAGCCCAACTTCGGAGCCAACAGGACGATCTGGATGAAGGGAAAGGTTGTGCCTTATGAGGCCTCGTCTGTTTATGAAGGAATGTCAAGATAAAAAGCTAAAGGAAATATGAAGAAGTTATTATTTATTATGATGTTGGCTATCTCGATAACATCATGTCGTAAAGATCCGTTCCCTGACCTTGACGGAAAGTTTCTTGTCTATACAGAACCATCAGAAAATGTTGATTTTTCTAAGTATACAAGCTTCTATGTAGTGGATAGTGTGAGAGTCAGCGAGTATAATCGCCCTCCATATTATAGTCAGACAGAAGGTGCTAAAAAACTGATCAACCAGGTTCAAACCAATATGAAGAATATGGGATACACAGCGAGTAGTAGCGAGGAGGCCGATCTGTGGATCGCTCTGGATTACAACTTGAAGATGTCCACTATTCTGAATATCAAGATGACACTTCCAAAGGAAGAGAACGAGGAAAAAGAAGTTAAACTGTGGACTGCTCACATCTCCGGTTACCATAGCTACGATTATAATTATAATATGGACCGGCTCACAGAAGGCATAGATCAGGCTTTTGAGCAATCTCAATATATAAAGAAGAAGTAATATGAAGAAGATATTATATACAATAGCAGCGTCTGTGCTTTTGATGACAATCGGAGCAGAGCAGGCGGATGCGCAGATGGGCAAGAAGGGCTTTATTACAGCCGGTTGGCAGTACAATGCTCCGATCTCAAATCCTGTCTCATCCGTTGACCAGGGATATGGCGGTTTTATTGATTTGGGATACTATATCGCACCGCGTGTAGCAGTGGGTGGCTTTATCAGCTTTAGCAATAATATTGACTATGCTGCAGAAGAGACCTTTTATTTTGATGGAGATAAGGCACTTACCACTGATGTGTCAACCGGTATCTACCAGCTGCCTTTTGGCGCCTTGGTCAGGTTCAGGACAGGATGGAAAGACGTGCAGCCGTTTGTGCAAGCAAAAATAGGTGCCAACTATTCAAGTCAAAGCACCTATATGTCTCATTACATGAGCATGGATGAAAACTGGGGAGTATACCTGTCGCCGGAAATCGGCATCGCAGTTTTTCCTTTTTATAAACATGACATAGGAATAAGCCTGTCGGTTTACTACAGCTATGCAAGCAACCGCGGTGAAGCCTATGATTTCAACTCTTTGAACAACGCCGGATTTAAACTCGGAATCTTGTTCTGATTACTTTGATAGAAGATGTCCCAGCAGACCGGCTGAGAGCATCATAAATATAAGTGCGCCGAGCCAACACATCGTTGTCCGGCGCACGTTTATTTTACGATTTCTGCTGCTCATTAGCTGTTGGTTGCAGCGTTGATCTTCTTGAGCATAGCAAACATGATCACACCGGCGATAACGCAGAGTGCCATGAGGATTGCCCAGTTGGCCCAAAGTGGAACATTCATCCAGAGGAGGCCAGGGATAGAGCTGAGGTAGTTGCCGATGGCTGTGGCACCAAACCAGAGACCCATCATCAGACCCTTGTACTTAGGAGGAGCAACCTTAGTCACAAATGAGATACCCATCGGGCTGAGGAGAAGCTCCGCAAATGTGAGCACGAGGTATGTAGAGATCAGGTACATTGGCACTACAGGGTCAGGAGATACTGTGCCCTGAAGCTCTGCAGGAGACTGCTGACCAAATGATCCGAAGAGCATGATGAGGTAACCGAGAGCTGCTACAAACATACCGATACCGATCTTTGAAGGAGCAGAAGGCTCAAGTCCGTTAGGGTGCTTAGGCGACTTCTTGGCTGCAAGAGAGTTGAAGATTGCAATTGAAATAGGGGTCAGGAACACCACAAAGAATGGGTTGAAGTGCTGGAAGAGCTGAGGCTGAACCTCTATAGTCTCAGGCATGCCTGTGAAGATCCAGTATGCACCACCCCAAAGAGCTGCTGTTACGACGCCGCTGATGATCTTGCCGCTGGCCTTTTCTGACTGGAAGACAGAGAAAAGAGTGTAGATAGATACAGCGATAAGGGCAAGAGGCCAGATGTTAAATCCGATCTTAGTCCATCCCTCTGCAAATCCCTGAGTGTAATCGCGGGCAAACCAAGTGAGTGACTGACCGTTCTGGTGGAACGCCATCCAGAAGAAGATAACAACTGCAAATACAAGGCAGAGAGCAGTGATGCGGTCCTTTGTCTGCTTAGGAGTGAGCTCAACAGTTGCAACACCTGCGCTGGCTGCCTGCTTGGTGTTGACGTCTGCGTGCTTGAACCAGCTACGGCATGCAAAGTAGATAGCCACTGAGAATACAAGAGAAACACATGCTACAACAAAGCCCATATGGTATGCACCTGAAAGGCTGTCGATATAATATGAGCAGAACTCAGCCATCGGCATTGCCTTTACGTCAGCTGCAGGCATAACTGCCTGAAGGCCTGCGAGTACAGACTCGTTGCTTGCGCTGATTGTGCCATCCATAAACTGGTGTGCAAGTGCAGGGATGTCAGCCTTGTAGATGAGACCGTCGCCAGCAAGGAACTTGTTGGTGATAGCGGTAGCTGCTGAAGGAGCAAACATCGCACCGATATTGATGGCCATGTAGAAGAGGCTGAACGCAGAGTCCCTGCGAGAAGAGTACTTAGGGTCATCATAGAGGTTACCCACCATAACCTGGAGGTTACCCTTGAAAAGACCTGTACCCACAGCAATGAGAAGGAGGGCAAGCATCATGAGAGCAACACCGAAGCCGTTGGCAGCTGTCGGAATTGACAATGACGCGTAGCCGAGGAACATTACTGAAATACCTGTAATAACGCACTTTCCGTAACCGATCTTGTCAGCAAGCCATCCACCGAGAATAGGGAAGAAGTAAACTGCTGCGAGGAAAATGCCATAGACCTGGCTTGCCACAGACTGCTCCCAGCCAAACTTGGCCTGAAGGAAGAGCATAAAGATGGCAAGCATTGTGTAGTAGCCGAAGCGCTCACCGGTGTTGGCAAGAGCTAGAGCAAACAATCCTTTAGGTTGACCTTTAAACATAGATTAATAATATTTTAACTGATTTTGATATTTCGATAGTACGGCTATATCTTTACAAAGATAAGAAAATTTGATATATTTGTAAGGTTTATGGCAAAACAAGGCAAAATAGGTTCGTTGATTTTAAAGATTTTTCTCCGCCCGCTTGGATGTCTGCCTCTAGGCTTTCATAGAGCGTGTGGCAGATGCATCGGCCGTTTCCTTGGAAAGACCGTGGCCTATCGTCGTGATGTCGTGATGATCAACCTCTCCCGCAGTTTCCCGGAAAAGAAATATAAGGAGCTTCAGGAGATCTGCAATAAGTTCTATGAGAGACTGGTGACCATCTTCATGGAAGCCATCTGGTTTGGCTCCAGCTCCAACAAGCGTCTCGACAAGTCACACATCGCAGAGCTTTGCGGGACAGAGCCGCTCAACGCATTTTACCGTCAAGGCAAGAGCGTCTTTGTGCTCTCTTCGCACATGGGCAACTGGGAGCTCATCGGCGGCATCAAGCATTATGCCTATTCCAGTCCGCTGGACTGTCCGGAAAACGATGTGTGCGTGGTATATAAAAAGCAATCGAGTGCGATGATGAACGAGTTTCTTAAGGATAACCGCATCGCAGCCGTAAAAGATAAGGAGCATTTTGATGGCATGGTCGAGACCAGAAATGTCATGAGGTATGCCGTCAAAAATCGCCATATCAGCAAGTTATATACATTCATCGGAGATCAGTATCCTTATACTGGTGCTGCCCGTGTCGAGATAGAAAACTTCCTTGGGCAGAAGACACCTTCGATGATCGGAGCAGCTTCGCTCGCCTGCAGGATGGCGCTGCCGTTGGTTTACCAGAATATGCTTCTCAAGGAAGACGGCAACTATCAGATGAACTATACAGTGATTGCAGAAGATGCCAGCAAGTTTACCCCGGAAGAACTCATGACAAAGTACTATGCTTTGCTAGAGGAGGACCTGAGGAAGCAGCCATGGAACTATCTCTGGTCACACAAAAGATGGAAATAATACTAACACATAAAGAATATGACAATCAAAGATCTTCAGCCAGCAGTAGTCTGGAACAATTTTTACTCACTCACTCGCTGTCCTCGTCCTTCAAAGCATGAGGAGAAGGTGCGTGAATACATCCTTGCATGGGCAAAGGAAAACAATATCGAAGCAGCAAGCGACGAGGGTGGCAACGTGATCCTCACAGTGCCTGCAACACCGGGATATGAAAACCGCAGAGGTGTCATCCTTCAGGGCCACATGGACATGGTCCCTCAGAAGAGCGCAGCCAAGCAGCATGACTTCCTCACAGACCCTATCGAGACCCGCATTGAAGGTGACTGGGTTAAGGCCTGTGACACTACACTCGGCGCCGATAATGGTCTGGGAGTAGCAATGGGTATGGCTGTTGCGGAGTCTAAAGACTTCCCTCATGGACCTGTTGAGGTACTCATCACTTCTGACGAAGAGACCGGAATGAGCGGTGCAAAGGCTCTCAAGCCGGGTGTGCTCAAGGGAGATATCCTCATCAACCTCGACTCAGAGGATGAGAAGGAGCTCTGCATCGGTTGTGCAGGTGGTCTCGACTGCCTTGCTGACTTCAAGTATAAGACCTACAGGACACCAAAGAACCACATGGGTTACAAGATTGCAGTCAAGGGTCTCTCAGGCGGTCACTCAGGTATGGATATCGCTCTTTATAGAGCCAATGCCAACAAAGTGATTGTCAATGCTTTGATCCCTGTAATGCAGAAATATGGCGTGAAACTCATCAATATCACAGGCGGTAGTCTTCGCAACGCTATCCCATTTGAGGGTGAAGCTATGGTTGCAGTGCCAAACGACAAGGTTCTCAGCTTTGTGCGCAGCGTCAAGAAGACATTCAAGCAGCTCACAGCCCGCTATGCGGAGAGCGATCCTGCAATGGAGTGCTCAGTCGTAAAGACAGGCAAGCCTGCTGACAGATATATTGACGATGTTGTTGCTCTCAACGCAATGAAGGCCATTCTTGCTTGTCCTTCAAATGTTATCCGCATGAGCCAGAGCATGCCGGGTCTCATCGAGACATCGACCAACCTCGCAGTTGTAAGATGCCAGAACGGTCACCTCACTGTGGGTTCTCTTCTCAGAAGTGCAATCGACGAATCAAAGAGCGAGCTTGCAGAGAGAGTGAGGATCATCTTTGAGATGGCAGGAGCTTCAGTTAAGTTCAGCGGTGGCTACAGCGGTTGGGTTCCAAGACCAGGCACACCGATGATCAAACTCATCAACGACGTCCACACTCAGCTTTATGGTGAGCCGATGAATATCATGGCTACCCATGGTGGTCTTGAATGTGCACTCCTCGGAGCCAAGTATCCAAACTGGGAGATGGTATCGATAGGACCTACTATCATGTATCCTCACTCTCCAGATGAGAAGGCCTACATCCCGTCAGTACAGAAGTCTTGGGATCTCCTCAAGGCTGTCCTCGCTGCCATCCCTGAGAAGTAGCCTTCATGAGCGAAGAGCTTAAACAGACGCTGAAGGACTGGGCCGTTAAGTATAACGACCCAGTCTATTTTGCGACTGACCCAATCTCCTTCCCACGAGCATTTATGCTTCAAGGAGCTGATCTTCAAGATATTGAAGTGGCGGCTCTTCTGGCGGCCCACCTTGCGTGGGGTCGTAGGGAGATGATTGTAAGGGATTGCAGGAGGCTCTTTGACCAGATGGATAACCAACCCTACAGATATGTGATGAGTGGCTGCTATCGCGACGATCCGACAAGCATCCACCGCACAATCAAATGGAGCGAGATTGCTTCCATCTGCTCGGCTCTCAGGCAGTTTTACGAGCACAATAAATCTTTGGAAAGCCTCAGTGCAGAGCAGTTGCGGGTGCAGATTCTTGGCAGTAAGCCTGATCGCTGGGCTGCCAACAAAAAAATCCACATGATGCGTCGCTGGATGGTCAGAAATGACGGTAAGGTCGATCTGGGTTTGTGGAAAAACACCTCCCCTTCCGACCTGATAATCCCGCTTGACGTCCATGTCTACACACAGGCGTCCAATCTTGGCCTTACAGACCGTAAAGCCAAAGACCTCAGGACAGCTATGCAGATTACAGATGCATTCAGGGAGATTTTCCCTGATGACCCTGCACAAGGGGATTTTGCACTATTTGGATACGGAATAGACAATGCCTAACTTATACATTATATCCGGATGCAACGGTTCCGGTAAGACGACAGCTTCATACACATTGCTTCCGGAACTCTTGAATTGTAGCGAATTTGTCAACTCTGATGAGTTTGCAAAATACTTATCGCCGTTTGACCCGTCGTCGGCGTCAGTGACGGCCAGTAGGTATATGCTCACAAAGATTCATTATCTTTTGGGTAGATATGCCGATTTTGGTATAGAGACAACTCTCGCTACGCGTTCGCTACTGAAGATCATACAACAGGCACAATCACTTGGCTATGAAGTAACTATCCTATATTTCTGGCTCAATTCACCCGAACTCGCGATAAAGCGTGTGAGGGATAGAGTCGCTGCCGGCGGACACAATATCTCAGATGCGACCGTGCGCCGAAGATATGCCACCGGGCTAAAGTATTTTTTTGATAATTACAGTCCTGTCTGTGACAACTGGATACTTGCCGACAACTCAAAATCTCCATTTACGATAGTGGCAGAGGGCAGTAAGCGTCACATGTTGATCAAAGACGAGGAAAAATATAAACATATCTGGAAAATCGCTCATCCAAATGATGAATTCTAATCGTTTCGGGGTTACTCAGGAGCAGCTGCAGTCTCTTGTTGCAGAGGGACTTAAGTATGGCGGTGACTGGTGTGACCTATATTTCGAAGATACTAGTTATAATGACCTCCTTCTGCGTGACTCCTCGGTTTGTTCCGGAGGACATCATGTGGATTTTGGTTGCGGAATCCGAGTCCTAAAAGGAGAGAAGACCGGCTATGCCTACTCTGAAAGCACAGATTACCAGTCTCTTCTGCGAGCTGCCCGCAGTGCGGCGTCGATCGCTTCAGTCAGCTCGGAGGTGGTAGCTTCGCCATTTTGCGCAGCTCCTGCCTCTTCGCTTGCTCAGGAGGAGTCTTTCTATCGCGAATTGCAGCCGTGGGATGAGTGCGAGCTTGGTCCTTTCAGCCGCTTCCTGCAGAAGATCGAGGCGGGGATTCGCGCACGCGAGAGCCGGGCACACAAGATTGTCGCCGTGCTCAGCTGGTCGAAAAGCGATGTGATGATGTATAATTCGCTTGGCGAACTCACATGCGACAGCCGTCCGCTCGGAAGCATTACTGTGCAGACTATCTTTGTGCAAGGCGAGAAGACAGAGCAGGTCAGAGTATCTCGCAGCCTTAGGAAAGGTGCAGAGATGCTCTCTGAAGATCTTCTTCAAGAGCTTGTAGCTGAGAGTGTTAAAGATATTGACCAGAAGTTTGAGGCGCGTCGACCTAAAGGTGGCCGGATGAGTGTGGTGATGGGAGCCGGTGCATCCGGTATCTTGCTTCACGAAGCCATGGGACACGCTTTTGAAGCCGATTTCAACCGCAAGGGGCAGTCGATATTTGCAGATAAGATGGGCAGTCGCATCTGTCGTAAGGGGATTAATATAGTCGATGACGGAACTCTTGATAGTATCCGAGGGTCGATCAATTATGATGATGAGGGTGTCCGTGGTCAGAAGACCTATATGGTCAGCGATGGAGTCTTGACCTCCTATCTCCACGACCGCATCAGCGCCAAATACTACGATGTCGCTCCGACGGGCAACGGGCGTCGCGAGTCTTTCCGCTACAATCCTATCCCGAGGATGCGCAGCACATATATGGAAAACGGCAGTGACGGAAGTGTGCAGGATCTAATAGCAACTGTTAAAAAGGGTGTTTACGTAGATCAATTTGCCAACGGGCAGGTAAAGATCGGCGAGGGAGATTTCACGTTTTATGTCAAGAGCGGCTACCTGATTGAGTCCGGCAGACTTACCATGCCGATAAAGGACATCAATATTGTGGGCAACGGTCCTGACGCGCTTGCAGATATTGTGGGAGTCGCTTCTGACCTCAAGGTGGACCTCGGCACATGGACCTGCGGCAAGGAGCAGAGCGTGTCCGTCTCGTGTGGCATGCCTTCTGTCTTGGTAAACCGTCTAACTATAGGAGGAGAATAAGATGATTGATAATAAAGAAATTACGCTCCTCGAGCAGATGCTTCAGTATGCCCAAAAGTCAGGAGCACAGAAAGCAAAGATGACTCTCTCCAAGAGCAATGAAGACCTGGTGGCTACTCTCAATGGTGAGGTGGATAAGGTGACCCATTGTGAGGACAGGTCTTTGAGCCTGGCTTTGTATGTGGATGGAAAGTTTGGAAGTTTCTCTACAAATAAACTTGAAGAAGAGTCTCTCAAAAACTTCATTGACAAAGCGATTGCAGTTGTCAAGATGATAGAGGAAGACCAATGCCGGGACCTCACTGAGCCCGAGCGTCAGTGCAAGGACGCGATCACGGGAAACGAGCTTGGATTGGTGGATCCATATCGCGAAGAGATTACCCCGGAGCAGCGCATCACACTCGCCTTGGAAGCTTCGATCTTCAAGGAATGTGCTGCTGATGCCCAAAGCTATGAGCTCATCAGCGAAGAAGGGGAGTACTCGGATAGTATATATGATACTATAGTGCTGGATACCAACGGATTGAGATGTCGCCATAGCGAGTGTAGCTTTGACTATGGTGTAGAGGTGACCATTGAGCACGAAGGGCAGAAATATAGCTCATATTGGTGGGATTCGTCTTCAAAGCATGAGGAACTTCGGTCGAGGGACTGCGGCTTGAAAGCGCTCGGAAAGGCGGTCAGCAATATAGGTTCGGAGCCCGCCCCGAGTGGCAAATACAACCTGGTGCTTGACTCCGAGGTGGCAGCAAAGGTGGTAAGCCCTATCATTCGCGCGCTCAACGGATATTCGCTTCAGCAGAACAACTCTTTCCTGATGGATAGTCTGGGCAAGAAGGTTTTCTCTGACGGGATGACGCTGCTGGA
>CALEJC010000156.1 GCA_937898205.1 uncultured Bacteroidales bacterium | reverse complement strand
CTTCGGTGCTTAATCCGATCAATGATAAAAAGGCTGGCTCTTATGAGTCAGCCTTTTTGTTATCGGGGTGTTTGACCTGAATGATTTTATCAATATCTTTGAATGATGAAAAAGTTGTTGAGTCTAGTAATTCTGCTTTCTCTCTGTCTTTCCCTCAATGCTCAGATGATAGAGCAACGCAGGGATAGCAGCAGGGTGAGTAGCTTCAATCCCAAGGAGTTGATATTGCCGGCATCCTTGATGGCTGCCGGGTCTTTGGGCTTCATTCCGGAGGTAAAGGACCTTGTGATTGATGTAAGGGACGATGTGCTGGAGTGGAGGGGAGACAGGACCACGGAGATTGATACATATTTGCAGTTTCTGCCTCACCTTTCATATTATGGTCTTAGTCTTGTGGGGCTGGATGCCAAGCATAATTATGTAGACCGCACATTGGTGATAGCGACTTCCACCGTTGCCACGCTGGCGATCACTCATGGCGCGAAATGTCTGTTTGGTGTCGAGCGTCCTGACGGCTCGGACAATCACTCTTTTCCTTCCGGACATTCGGCAAGAGTCTTCATGGGTGCAGAGTTGGTGCGCATGGAATATGGCGAAGAGTATCCGCTGATCGGAGTGGGTGCTTATACTCTCGCGACGGCTGTCGCCGCACTCAGAGTATATAATAACAAACATTGGGTGACAGATGTGATTGCAGGAGCCGGTGTCGGTATCTTGAGCGCAAGGATCGGCTATTGGTTGCTCCCGTATACCCGTGAAATGATGTATAGGATCACAGGTCATGAGGCCTTTGTATATCCGATGGTGGGAGGAAATACTGTTGCTCTCGGTGTTTCTATGAGTTTTTAAAATAATCTCAAGCTATTTAAAACGATTTTTCTTAAATTTGTCTCCGTTAGTTAGTTCAAATGCTTTAATATGGACAAGTTTACAGAAAAATTCGTTGAGCGATTTATGTCTGAGCTGATCGCTCGTAACCCTGGTGAGAGCGAGTTTCATCAGGCAGTCAGGGAAGTAGTAGAGAGCGTCGCTCCCTATGTGACAGCCTATCCATATCTGATGGATCAGAAAATCCTCGAAAGGATGGTAGAGCCTGAGAGGGTTGTTATGTTTAGAGTGCCATGGATGGATGATAAAGGAGAGATCCAGATCAACCGTGGCTACAGAGTCCAGATGAATAGCGCCATCGGTCCTTATAAGGGCGGTATACGCTTCCATGCAAGTGTAAACTTGAGTATCATCAAATTCCTCGCTTTTGAGCAGACCTTCAAAAATGCCTTGACCACACTCCCTATGGGTGGTGGTAAAGGTGGATCTGACTTCAACCCTCGTGGAAAGTCGGACGCTGAGGTGATGCGCTTCTGTCAGAGCTTTATGACAGAGCTCCAAAGGCATATCGGTCCTAATACCGATGTTCCTGCCGGTGATATCGGAGTCGGTGGTAGAGAGATAGGTTATCTTTTCGGACAGTATAAGAGACTTCGTGATGAATTTACCGGCACGCTCACAGGTAAAGGTCTGGGTTGGGGCGGTAGTCTCCTGCGTACACAGGCCACCGGTTATGGAGTGTGCTACTTTGCATCTGAGATGCTTGCTCTTGCCGGCAAGTCTTTTGATGGTCAGAAAGTCTTGGTCAGCGGATCAGGTAATGTGGCCCAGTATGCAGCACAGAAGGCGATGCGTTTAGGCGCCAAGGTGCTCACGCTTTCTGACTCTGACGGCTTTATCTATGATCCTGAAGGATTTGATGAGGAGAAGATGGCTTATGTGCAGGAAATCAAGAATATACGCAGAGCGCGCATTAAAGAATATGTAGTTAAATATCCACACGCACAGTACTTCCCTGGCGAGCGTCCATGGAAGATTGCCTGCGATATCGCCATGCCTTGTGCAACTCAGAACGAGCTTAATGCGCAGGAAGCGCAGATGCTCGTGGATAACGGCTGCTACTGCGTGGTTGAAGGTGCGAATATGCCGACAACTCCTGATGCAATCGCTATCCTCCAAAAGGCAAAAGTGCTGTATTCGCCAGGCAAGGCTTCAAATGCCGGCGGTGTGGCCACTTCAGGCTTGGAGATGACTCAGAATTCTATCCGTCAGAAGTGGACAGCAGAGGAGGTCGACGAGCATCTTCATCGTATCATGTCTGACATCCACGAAGCCTGCATCAAGTATGGCAAAGAGGAAGACGGATATATCAATTATGTCAAGGGCGCCAATATCGCAGGCTTTATCAAGGTGGCCAATGCGATGGTAGACCAGGGCTTAGTATAGTTTAAAATAGTTAAAGTATGACTACAGGTCAAAACTATAGTCAATTGATGACCAGGAGAATACGTCGTGTCCTCCTGGTTTGCAATAATTATGACAGCTTCTCTTTGGAGGAGGACGGACACATCGAGAGTCAGATTACTCAAGAATACTCGGAGCTTAATCTTAGCAACCCACCATCGTTTGAGAGAGTGGAGTCTACGATTGAGGCGATGGAGAGGATCAAGTGTCCGGATGTGCACTATGATCTGATATTGACTATGTTTAATGTAGGTGAGCTGGATGTCTTTGACTTCTCGCGTCAGGTCAAGGAGATCTCGGCTGATACACCTATAGTGCTGCTGTCGTCATATTCCAAGATTATTTATAAATATATCTCACAGCAGGATAAGCCATATATTGATTATGTCTTCTGCTGGAACAATAGCACCGACCTGATAATAGCGATCATCAAGTTGCTTGAGGATAAGCTCAACGCCGAGCATGATGTGCTTGATATGGGAGCGCGAGCAATAATGCTTGTTGAGGACTCAGTGAGTTATTACTCAACATATTTGCCACTTCTATATAAACTGATACTTCAGCAGAACAGCCGTTCTGTCAGAGATGCGCTCAATGAAGAGCAGCAGATCATGCGCAAGAGAGCAAGACCAAAAATCATACTTGCCACATGTTACGACGAGGCTGTGGAGCTGTATAGAAAGTATAAGGATAATATCCTCGGCGTGATATCCGATGTGGGTTTTGTACTGCACAAAGGAGACAAACGCGAGACTGAGATCAAGGATGCGGGTCTGGATCTCTGCCGCTTGATAAAGAGCGAGATGCCGACCATGCCATATCTCCTCCAGTCCTCACAGGAAAGTATGAGGGAAGTGGCGCAGCAGATGGGGGTAGGCTTTGTCTGCAAGACATCTAAGACTCTGACCCATGAGTTGAGTGAGTACATCGGACGTGAGTTTGGGTTCGGAGATTTTGTGGTTACAGATCCGGCAAGCGGAAAAGTCATCGCTCGTGCGAGAGATCTGTATGAGTTTGAGAAGTTGATAGAGTCAATGTCTGACGAGTCGCTAAGATATCTATCAAGCAGAAACTATATCTCCCGCTGGCTATATGGTCGAGGTCTCTTCTCGATAGGCGATATGTTCAGGCCGATCGTGATCAATGAGAGTACCGATCTTAATGAGGTCAGGGCACTGAACATCAAGATGATACGGGATTTCCGCATCGCCCAGGGACTTGGCGTGGTGGCTCGGTTCAACCCGGCAACATTCAATGACGCGATCTGGTTTTCTCGTCTTGGAGACGGCTCTCTTGGCGGCAAGGCGAGGGGTTTGGCTTTCCTCAATCATATCCTCCAGAAATACAACCTTTATGACAAATGGGAGGATGTGCGTGTGCTTGTGCCGCGCACATTGGTGATCACGACTGAATATTTTGACCGTTTCATCATAGAAAACGGTCTGCAGTATGTGATCAATGCCGACCTGTCTGATGCGGAGATACTCTCGGAATTTGTCGCTTCGACTCTTCCTCAGGATCTGGTCGATGCGTTGAGGGTGTTTATACGGACAGTCCGCACGCCTCTGGCTGTGAGGTCTTCTTCTAAGTTGGAAGATTCTTATTATCAGCCTTTTGCCGGGGTGTACTCTACATATATGATACCTTCGACGGAAAACGAAGACCAGCAGCTTCGTCTGCTCACAAAGGCCATCAAGAGCGTCTATGCGTCTGTATACTTTGCGTCATCAAGGGGCTATATCATCTCTACTTCCAATGTGATTTCAGAGGAGAAGATGGCTATTGTGCTTCAGGAGGTATGTGGTACGGAAGACCAGGGCTATTACTTCCCGACACTGTCAGGCGTCGCAAGGTCGGTCAATTTCTATCCTATAGGATATGAAAAACCGGAAGATGGTGTGGCTAAGCTTGCCTATGGTCTCGGAAAGGCAGTGGTGGATGGGGATGAAGTGCTCAGGTTCTCCCCAAGTTATCCTAAAAATGTGCTCCAGACTTCAACCCCAGAGCTGACGATGACCCAGACACAGCAGGCGATGTTTGCTCTGAACCTGCAGCCGGACAAGTTCAAGACTTCTGTTGATGATGCCATCAATCTGGAGCGCATCGCAATCTCCGACTGCGGTAAGTTTAAATCGCTTTCTAAGGTGGTTTCTACCTGGGATTACGAGAATCAGAGGATAGTGGACTCGCCGGTGCCTTCAGGGCCGAAATTTGTGACTTTTGCCCACATTCTCAAGTATAATGTGTTTCCTCTTGCGGATATTCTCAAGGAACTTCTGGAAATTACTCAGAAAGAGGTCAAATGTGGGGTGGAAATTGAGTTTGCTGCCGACCTTGAAAGGGGAGATGACTCTCCGGCGATATTCAATGTCCTACAGGTCAGACCTATCTCTTCGGACGGCATGTTTGCCAAGATTGACTGGGATGATATCGATGTGTCAGATCCTTTGATCTGTTCTGATTGTGCAATCGGCCCGGGCTGGATCAACGGCGTCAAGGATATAATCTATCTTAAGCAGGATGCGTTTGATGTTTTGAAGACCCGTGAGATTGCGTCTCAGATGAGGGATCTCAACGTCAAGATGAGAGAGCAGGGCCGCAACTTCGTGCTCGTTGGGTATGGTCGATGGGGGTCAAGCATTCCGTCTCTCGGTGTGCCTGTGCAGTGGAGTGATATCTCTGAAGCAAAGCTCATCGTCGAGTGTTGCCTTGAGCATTTCAGGGTCGATCCAAGCCAAGGTACTCACTTCTTCCAGAACATGACGTCCTTTGGCGCCGGCTATGTCAATGTCAACAGCTATGCCCGCGCAGAAGACTGCTTCAACTTCTCAAAACTGGATGCTATGCCGGCTGAATATGAGAGCGAATTCATCAGAATGGTGCATTTTGAGCAGGATTTGGAGATCTGTGTCGACGGAAGAGCAGGAAAGGCGATTGTAAAATGTAAATAGCTGTAAATAAGCAAATAAAACATAAAAGTTAAAGCGGATAACAAAAATGTTATCCGCTTCTTTTTATCTATTTTAACAGGAAATTCTAGAACTCTCCCTTGCTGACAAGGTACTCGGCGATCTGCACGGCGTTCAGAGCTGCTCCCTTCTTGATCTGGTCTCCGGAAAGCCACAGAGTGATGCCGCAATCGTTGCTCAGATCCTTGCGGACACGTCCTACAAAGACATCATCCTTGCCTCCTGTAAAGAGCGGCATAGGGTATACTTTGTTGGCTGGGTCGTCCTGCAGTGTGACGCCCGGAGCAGCAGCCAATGCGGCCTGAACTTCCTCTACGCTGAGTGGCTTCTCTGTCTCGATCCAGACGGCTTCTGAATGTGAGCGAAGAGAAGAGATGCGCACACACATGGCAGAGCACTTCACATCCGAGTGCATGATTTTCTGTGTCTCGCTAAACATCTTCATCTCCTCTTTGGTGTATCCGTTGTCCTGGAATACATCAATCTGAGGGATGACATTATATGCAAGCTGGTATGCAAACTTCTCCACTGTCGGCTCTTCTCCGCGTGCGAGCTGCTCATACTGAGTCTGCAACTCAGCCATCGCAGAGGCGCCCGCTCCGGAAGCCGACTGGTAGCTTGCCACGTGGATATTCTTGATATGCGAGAGCTTCTCGATAGGTGCAAGCACAACCACCATCATGATAGTGGTGCAGTTTGGATTGGCGATGATGCCGCGTGGACGCACGAGGGCGTCTTCTGCATTGCACTCAGGCACTACCAGAGGCACATCGGTGTCCATGCGGAATGCGCTGGAGTTGTCAATCATCACTGCTCCATGCTTGGTGATGGTTTCGGCAAACTCTTTTGAAGTGCCGGCACCAGCCGATACAAACGCAATATCTACCCCCTTGAAATCGTCGTTGTGCTTGAGCTCCTTGACCACATAGTCTTGACCGCGGAAGCTATATGTGCTCCCGGCACTGCGACTTGAGCCAAAAAGTACCAGCTCGTCAATAGGGAAATCTCTCTCTTCAAGCACGCGCAGGAACTCCTGTCCCACTGCGCCACTCACACCTACAATTGCAACTTTCATGGTAATTGATTATTTTAAATATTGGCAATACTCATAATGTCGGCAAATACACCTGCTGCAGTCACGCTTGCGCCTGCACCGTAGCCCTGGATGAGCATAGGGTGCTTGTTGTAGCGCTCTGTGGTGAGCAGGATGATGTTGTTTGACCCGTCAAGCACATAGAAAGAGTGCAGATTATCCACAGCTCTCAGAGAAACGGAATACTTTCCGTCTTCCATCTTGGCAACAAACCTCCAACGCATATTCTTGGCCTCAAGCTCGGCTCTTCTGCGCTCAAAGTCCTCATCAAGGCTAGGGAGCTTCTCCCAGAACTCTTCCATCGAGCAGTCAAAGAACTCCTGAGGGATGAAAAGATGGGCCTCCACGTCCTCTTGATTGAGCTCATAACCGGCTTCACGAGAGAGGATTACAAGCTTTCTGATCACATCCTTGCCAGAGAGGTCGATGCGTGGATCCGGCTCTGAAAAACCCTGCTCCTGAGCCATCCTGACTGTCTGGCTGAAAGGGATGTCCTTTGAGATGGTGTTGAAGATAAAATTGAGTGTGCCGCTAAGCACTGCTTCCATCTTGAGGATGCGGTCGCCGCTATTGCACAGGTCATTGATGGTATTGATGATAGGAAGTCCTGCGCCGACATTGGTTTCAAACAGGAATTTCACATTTCTTTTTCTGGCTGCCTCCTTGAGGCGACGATAGTTAGGGTAGTCTGAAGATGCCGCAATCTTATTGGCGGTGACAACAGAAATACCGTTGAAGAACAACTCTTCATAAAGTGCTGCAACCTGCTCACTAGCAGTGCAATCCACAAAGACTGAGTTGAAGATGTTCATCCCGATGATCTCTTCTTTGAGCTTCTGCGGGTTGATGTCCATGCCGCTCTCAAGCTTCTCTCTGAAGCCCTCCAGCTCTATGCCGTTGCGGTCAAAGATTGCCTTTGTGCTGCGAGCGATGCCGACGATATTGATCTTCAGGTTGCGCTCGCGCATCAGCTTCTCGCGTTGCGAAGCGATCTGCTCCAGCAACTGTCCGCCCACTGTGCCCACTCCGCAAAGGAAAATATTAAGTTCCTGGAACTCGGAGAGGAAGAAGCTGTCGTGGATCACGTTGAGCGCCTTGCTAAGCTGTGTGCGGTCGATGATAAACGAGATGTTGATCTGTTTTGAGCCTTGGGCACATGCGATCACGCTGATGCCGCTGCGGCCGAGTGTGCTGAAAAGCTTGCCTGCCACGCCCGGGTGGTCTTTCATGTTTTCGCCCACGATTGCGACTGCAGCAAGTCCGTCTTCACGCTTGATAGGGAAGATGGCGCCGGTGCTGATCTCCTGGGCAAATGCCTTGCCGAGGACTTCGCACGCAAGTGCCGCATCAGCCTTGCTCACGCCAATGGAAATGCCTGTCTCTGAGGCGGATTGGCTCACAAGGAAAGCGCTGATGTGCTCTCTGGTAAGGGCTGAAAATATGCGCGCATCCACACCCACGACTCCGACCATAGATGTGCCGGAGAGAGTGATGAGCGAGATGTCGTCTATTGAAGAGATGCCCTTGATGGTCTTGCCGTCGGGGGCCTGCTCTGCGCTGATTGTTGTGCCCGGAGCTGTCGGGTTGAAGCTGTTTTTGATGATGATAGGGATGCCCGCCGTGCACACAGGGTAAAGGGTAGGAGGGTAGATGACCTTGGCGCCGAAGTTGCTGAGTTCCATCGCCTCTGCATAGGACATCTGATCGATCACATAGGCAGTGTTGATCATGCGCGGGTCTGCGGTCATGAAGCCGTCCACGTCGGTCCAGATCTCAAGGCTTTCTGCGCCAAGGGCTGCAGCAATGAGGCTGGCGCTGTAGTCCGAGCCACCGCGTCCGAGCAGGGTGGTCTCCGAGCTCACGGCATCGGATGCAATGAATCCCGGCACAATTGCTATGCTGCCGTGAGTGCAATATTCGCTGAAATGGCTGCGGATGCAATCGGCTGTGATGCTGCTGTCGACAATGGTAGAACCCTCTGAAAATCTGGTTTTTATAAATTCTCTTGCGTCAGAAGTGATTGCTCCCGGAATGCTGGTGGCAAGGATCTCTGAAGAGAGTCTCTCGCCGAAGCTGAGCACTTCGCAGTAGGTCTTTTCCGGAAGCACATGAAGCAAGAATATGCCTTCGCAGATGTTTTCAAGCTGAAGCAGAAGCGCATCGATGCGGTGTGACAGGGAGTTGCGTTGCTCCTGAGTGGCAGGTAGGTTGCGCACGACCTGGATGTGAGCATGTCTGATCTCAGAAAGCGCGTCTCTGAAAGACACATCTCCCGCCTCAGCCATCCTGGCTGCAGCAATGAGTTTATCGGTGATCCCGCTGAATGCGGAAACCACAACCAACACCTTGTCCTTCTGTGACTTGATAATATTACCTACTCTTAGAATGCCTTCAAGATTGGCAACAGAACTTCCACCAAATTTCAGAACTTTCATCTGCTACTACTTTACTGTTTTCAAAAATAAATCTTTCAAAAATAGAGATTTTCTGTTTTTGGTGCAATAGCTGACCGACTATTTCTTTTTAGTGCTTTGATATCTCAGCAAAAAACCCGAAATTCGTGAGATTTATTGTTTATCTGGGTATGAAGGTTTTTTCCGAGCAACAAGTAGTTAAGGCTTGCAGTGCATCCAATGTCAAAGATCTGGCAAATGCAACAATAGGAGAGGTGCTGCTCACGGCGCAATATCTTGAGCGCAGTACAGGCATCCCATTTGTGCGCATGGATCAGGGTTCGCCCGGGCTTGCAGCCAATGCACACGGCATCGCAGCGGAAAAAGCCGCTTTGGATGCAGGAGTGGCGAGTCAGTACCCTCCTGCAGCCGGCATCCCGGAACTCAAAAAAGCCGCATCGGACTTCGTTAAGGCGTTTGTGGATATAGACATCTCTCCACGCTCCTGTGTCCCTACAACCGGCTCTGTGGCTGCCTCATTCGGCTCATTCATTGCGTGTTGCCAGCGCATCCCCGGCAAGGATAAGGTGCTCTTTATCGACCCGGGATTCCCTATACAGAAGTCACAGCTCAGGGTGTTGGGCATCAATTGGAAAGAGTTTGATATCTTCCGGCATCGTGGAGCAGATGCGTTGGAGGCTAAGTTGGAAGAGCTGCTGTCCGCAGGCGATATTGCAGCCATCATCTACTCCAACCCCAATAATCCAGCGTGGATCTGTCTTGACGAGCAGGAGCTTCAGGTGATCGGCCGCCTTGCCGACAAATATGATGTCGTGGTGCTGGAAGATCTGGCCTACTTTGCGATGGATTATCGCCGCGACCTCTCGCATCCATATCAAGCTCCTTATGTGCCAAGCGTAGCTCGTTATACCGACAACTATATCCTGATGCTCTCGGCATCCAAGATCTTCAGCTATGCAGGGCAGCGCATTGCCCTCGCCTGCATCAGCGACCGCCTGTATGAGAAGCAATATGAAGCAC
>CALEJC010000155.1 GCA_937898205.1 uncultured Bacteroidales bacterium | reverse complement strand
GGAGTGCGCTGTTGATGAGATAATCAGCATCAACGATGCACTTTGCAAGGCCGGTAGCCATCTTGCCGTTATCCACAGAATACTCGATCATGTTTGGATAGTACTCACACTTGATGCGACCGTTACCACCAATATTGTCGATAAATGTCACATCAGGGAACTCCCTGTGCACCTTATAATAGATGCTGTCGGTGATTGCGCGGCTAGGCTCGCAGAGGATGATATCTTCCTGACGGATGCCTGCATCATAAACCATCGAACGCACGAGTGCAAGAGTGACAAATGGTGATGAGTTGAGCTCAACTGTATCTCTATGAGAGAGTGTGTTGTTCATATTGAGCTTGACGGCAATAGTCTCGCCTTTCTTGTAGCCGCGGTTGCCGTTGCCACGCTCTTTATTGAAGCTTTTAAACAAAGCCTTCCATGCCTTTTTGGCATCTGCTTCGCCGCTGAGCTGGATCACCGCTTCGCGGATCATCGCGTCTGCCTTGTCCTGATCGTTCCAACGGTCTTCAACCCAAAGGCCTGTTTTGCCGTCCCACTTGGCAACGCCCGGATTGTGCACCCATGCCACGCGACCATTGTTGATGCCGCGTGCCTCGCCCATCGGCTCATTTGGACCGACGTTGAGCTTTGGAGTGACGCCGTTGAATTCGCCGAAGAACATCCTGTTTCTGTTGACAGGCTCGCCAAGAAGCTGGATGGTAGTAGATGGTCCAAGGTCAGGATCGATCCAAGAGCAGAGCTCCCAAACCACCTTGCCTTCTTTGTCGATCTCTACTGCCTGAAGTGGAGCATTGGTTGTGTCCATTGGAGTCTTGTTCCACTCATTATACCAGTTGTTGATGATATGGTTGCCGTTTTTGAGGCGTACTACTTTCTGTGGCTGATCGATGCCGATGGTGTTGGTGTTGAACTCCCAGACCACCTCACCCATGCGGGTGATCTCCTGGATCAGGCCCTTTCTTCCTGTGATGAGAAGATTGCCCTTGGAAAGCTCCTGCACTGACCATGGAAGCATGCCTGTCCAGCGGTCTACTTCTTTTCCGTCACTAGTGTACTCAGCCACAAAACCGTCTGACATATTGGCCACGAGAAGTGTGCCGCGTGAGCTAAGACGTGCGTTGCGGAACTGACCGTGTACCGAAGCCTTTGGCGATACAGGGATGACAAATTCTCTGACGATGCGTGTCGAAGGGATCTCCATCACGACCACCTTTGCATCAGGCTTGCCGTTCTGCACAAATACCACATGGTCTTTGCCAATTGGCTGGATAGTATGAATCTCAGTGCCCTTTGGAGCAGGATATGCCCAAATGATACGATTGTCCTTAGGTGACACCTCGGCAATACCGTGCATGTGTGCTACGAGTACATTGCCGTCGGTCATGAGCACGGCATCACTATACTCTCCTGATCTTTCCTTGTCTTCAAAAGACCATTTGATCTTGCCGTCTTCAACCATAAACATCCTAAGTCTCTTGCTCTGGCCGGCGTAGAAGAAATCGTGGCGAGAGAGACTTTTATCTACGTTTTCCTGGGCAGATGCAGCTAGTGGTGCAAGTGCCAGAATTGCTAGTGTTATTAAAAGTTTCTTCATATAAATAGTAGTGTTATTGTTTGCTCATATTTATCAAAGCAAAGGTATTGATTCTCTACTTCCCAAAATAATAATCCGAAAACATATAATAGGACAATCGTATCATTATATTTTTTATCTTTGTCAAAACTATTCAAATAATGGCAAATAGAATTGACAGACTAAACCTGATCGCCCTTAATGTGGGCTGCTGCGTCCACGATGGGGACTGGAACTGGAAAAACGTCAGAAGCCCTTTTTCTCGTCTTTATTATGTGTCTGAAGGTCATGCTCAGATGGAACTGCCCTCCGGAATAATTGACTTAAAAGAAGGACATCTATATTTTATCCCCGCCTATGTGAAACATAGTTGCATCTGCGACTCCCATTTTACGCATTACTATATTCATATATATGAAGATTATATGGAGGGAGCTGCTGTTTTGGATGAATATGAACTCCCGCTTGAGGTGAAAGGCGACAATAATGATTTGTTGTTGATGCAGCGTCTATGCGATATCAATCCGACACTCAAGATTCCGGAGTCCAATCCTGAGTCCTACGACAACCATCAGACCCTGATGGAAAATTTCCAGAAAAATCTCAAGCGCCCGTTTTGTGACAAAGTGGAATCAAGAGGTATATTATATATATTGTTGTCCAGATTTCTAGCTGAGGCAAAGCTTAAAAATATTGCCAAAGACGACCGCATCAGGAAGATTATATCATATATCACCAGAAACTTGAGCAAATCGCTTGATATTGACCTGCTTGCTGATATGGCCTGCATGTCCAAAGTACACTTCTTCCGCACCTTCAAGGAGCAGACAGGAGAGACTCCAAACACCTTCTATATCAAGAAGAAGCTGGAAAAGGCAGAGCTTCTGCTTGTGGCTTCAGATCTCTCTGTGAAGACGATTGCGTCTCGTCTCGGTTATGATGATTACTCCTATTTCATCCGCATCTTTAAAAAGTATTCAGGTCTCACTCCTCAGCAGTATCGAGAACAGAAATTTGAGAATAAGAGTAACTTTTAATATTATGATCTGGACTATTTTATTGGCGGTGTTTTTTGTTGTAGCACCGGCCGGAGTGCTTTGGGCATGCAGGAAAGTCAAGTTCCTGGGCAAGATAGGCCCTGTGCTTCTTCTTTACATTCTTGGTGTTATCGTGGCCAACATCCATGTCCTTCCGGAGAGTGCCGCGTCACTTCAGGACTCACTCTCAAGCATCCTCGTGCCTCTTGCCATCCCTATGATGCTTTTTGCCTGCAACTTCAAGAACTTCTCGGCAAAACAGACCTTATATTCATTTATAATCGGAGTG
>CALEJC010000154.1 GCA_937898205.1 uncultured Bacteroidales bacterium | reverse complement strand
GTAAAAACAGCAGACAACAGTGTGAAGTTTGACTTGCTTGGAGATGCTCAGATTGTCGCTATCGACAATGTTGACCACTACACCGACGAGCTCTTTGATGTAAATCCTAAGAAGATGCACAATGGTTTTGTGATGGTTATTGTCCGCAAGGGTAGCGAAAAGGCCATCCTTAGAGCGAGTGCCGACGGCATCAAGAGTGCTGTAGCGGAGATTGATAAGAAATAAAAAAAGAAATGAGTTGTGACCTCACGGCAACAACTCATACTAACCACATAATTAATAACACTAAAACTAATAACCAATAGGTTGACGGATCAGAACGATCACTTACTCAACCCGAGGACAAAGGTACAAACTATTTTTTTATTTGCAAAAAATATTTTGAAAAATTTTTAATAATTTTTGTGAGCGCTGATTTTCAACACGTTAGCATTAAGCAAAATTTTAACTAACTTTGCATCATCATTTTTAATCATATACAAGCTATGGCTAAGATATGGGAAGAAAGTAAAGGATATAACATAGCGCGATTCTATGTCGACCTGTGTACGATTACAGGTTTTAGAAGCGTTAAGATTTTTGGTAAAGAAAAAATCCCGACAGACGGATGTGTGCTGCTTGCACCTAATCACAGCGCAGCTTTGATGGATCCGCTCCTTGTGCTCTTGATCAACAACAAGCCCATCGGGTTTGGCGCGAGGGCAGATATTTTCCGCAAACCGCTGATTGCAAAATTTCTCCGCTGGATCCGCATCGTCCCCCTGGCAAGAGAGAGAGACGGAAGAGCAAGCGTCACTCAAAACCTCAGCACTTTTGAAGAGATCATCGACTGCCTCGATCACAATGTACCATTCTGCATGTTTGCAGAAGGCACACACTACAGCCAGAGAGGCATGCTTCCTTTTAAAAAGGGTATCTTCCGCATCGCAAAACTAGCACACGACCAGCTAGGTAAGAAAGTCTATGTTGTCCCTATGGGCTTGGAGTATGAGGATTATTTCCGACAGCTCAAGCGCGCCGAGATCAGGATAGGCGACCCGGTAGAGATCGGAGAATATTTCAACACTCACGCAGACCTGACTGAGAGTGAGATTTACAAAAGACTCTGCGAAGAGGTCAGAGAGAAGGACCTTCAGCTCCTCAACCAGATCCCTCAAAGGAAGAAGTTCAACTTCACACTGAGAGCCTTGTTTGGTCTGATCTGCCTGCCATTGTTCTTCTCTTGTGCATGCTCTTCAATCACAGTATGGCTTCCTGCCATTTTGATTATGGGCAGCTTCAAGGACAAAGCATGGACTCACACAGTCTACTGGGCAGCACGTGCTCTCCAGCCGTGGTTCTGGATTCCATACTGGATTTTTGAAGCCCTCGCAGATTTCTACATAAACTTGATAAAAGACTTTAGGGGGGGTCAAAATCGGATCGATTAGCTACCAACCCCTGCGGATGTTCTCCGCAACGATTGACACAAGATTACGGAGCGCTTGCTGACTTGCCCACGCAGAATGTGGAGAGAAGCTGAAGCGCTCCGGATGTTTTACCCCCAGAAGCGGGCTGTCAGCAGGAAGCGGCTCGACCTCATAGACATCCAGACCGGCTCCGGCGAAGAAGCAGGCAAAAAAGGCCTTCTCCCTCCCCTTCCCCAAGGCGAAGCCCACCCTGGCGGAACTGCTGGCCCAAACCGAAAAGGCCACCGGTATTCCGGTGACCGCTGATCTGTATAAACGTCCCAAGGAAGCCCCCAGCGCGGAATTAGCCCCCTATTT
>CALEJC010000153.1 GCA_937898205.1 uncultured Bacteroidales bacterium | reverse complement strand
ACTCAAGGACTTTGACATCGACAAGATCTCCAGCCTTATGCACTGTGTCCGGCCATACACACATCTTGTTCTGTGAGTTGCGGCCGCAGAGCTCTTCCGGATTTTTCTTAGAAGGACCTTCTACCAGCACTGTGAAAGTCTTTCCAATGTCGCGCTGGTTGCTCTCAAGGGAGAGACGGTTTTGAAGCGCTATGATCTCCTCAAGACGGCGGGTTTTGGTTGCGAGTTCCAAATCGTCAGGGTACTTCCTTGCGGCGAGGGTGCCGGGTCTCTCGGAATAATAGAACATATATGCTGCGTCAAAAGCGACTTCTTCAAAGATGCGTAGAGTGTCCTTGTGATCCTCCTCGGTTTCAGAGCAGAAACCCGCAATCACATCGGTGGTGATGGCACAATCCGGGATGAGCTCTCTGATTTTGGCGACCCTGTCAAGGAACCACTGACGGGTGTAACGGCGTCTCATCTTTTCAAGGATGCGGTCTGAGCCGGATTGCACAGGAAGATGGATGTGGTGGCAGATATTGTCGTGCGAAGCCATCACTTCCAGCATCTCGTCGGAAATATCCTGCGGATTGGAAGTCGAGAAACGGATGCGCACGCCCGGAACCGCCTCGGCAACAGCCTTGAGCAGGCCGGCAAAACTCATCTCCTCGTATTGATACGAATCCACATTCTGCCCCAGCAGCGTGATCTCCTTGTAGCCGTTCTGGCTGCATTGGCACGCTTCGCGAATGATGCTTTTCCAATCCCTGCTTCGCTCGGCGCCGCGTGTATATGGCACGATGCAGTATGAGCACACATTATTGCAACCTCGCATGATGGAGATAAATGCAGACACTCCGTTGCGGTCGAGCCTCACCGGCTCAATCTCTGCATAGGTCTCTTCGCGCGAGAGCAGGACATTGATCTGGCTGCCGGAAGAGCGGCAGTCAGAAAGCATCTGCGGCAGGCTGCGGTAGGCGTCAGGACCTGCAACGATATCCACCTTGCCCGAATCGATGAGCGCATCCTTGAGACGCTCAGCCATGCAACCCAGTATGCCCACTATCAGCTCAGGGCGGTGCTTTTTGAATGTTTGGAAATAATCAATGCGGCCCCAGATCCTCTGCTCTGCGTTGTCACGGATCGAGCAGGTGTTGGCCATGATGATATCTGCCTCGTCTATAGTCTCGCAACGCACATATCCGGCTTTGCTGAGGATAGAAAAAACCACTTCGGTGTCAGCGACATTCATCTGACATCCATATGTCTCAATATATACCTTGTTCATAACTCAAAGCAAAGATATAGAATTTTCTTATCTTTGTCTTTAGAAATCTTTTGTCTGGTCAGTTTATTTGAAGAAATTGATTTTGGCAAGAAAGTTGATTGTAACTCTAACGATAAATTGATTTAAATGAAAAAATTATTGATTATATCTCTATTGTTTCTATCTGTGGCCGCTCAAGCCCAGAATTTAGTGACAGAACCTGTGGTTGAGCCTGAAAAGGTGGAAGGTGTGCAGGAGTTGGGCATAGAGCAGCAGGTAGATTATGAAAAATTCTACCTTTATTCCCTTATTACCCATTCATGGAATCCATGGCTGCGGGTGTAGAACTCGACAAAGACGCACTTCTTCGTGACGTCCTGACCCGGAAGATTGCTGCTGATTCCAGCTCCCTCTATAACGGATTCCGCATCCGTATCTTCCTTGATAGTAAGCGCGGCGCTCGTGAGGCTTCGGAAGTTGCAATCAAGAAATTTAATGACAAGTATCCTTATATCCTTGCATATAGAACCTACATAGCTCCCAATTTCAAGGTGTCTGTGGGCAATTTCCGCACGCGCATGGAAGCGGAAAACTTCTTGAATGTGATCAAAGAGGACTTTCCTGACGCATTTGTCGTGAGAGAAAAGTTTAAGTATCCATCGATGAGACGTCCTGATCTCAGACAGCTCCCGGAAGTGGAAAATGTTCCTGAACAATTATGATTAAGCAGGGATTAGAAATAAAGCAGACCCAGAAACTTTCCCCTCTACAGATACAGACCATAAAGCTCATAGAACTTCCGATACAGGAGCTTGAGCAGAGGATCAGGTCAGAGATAGAGGAGAACCCGGTGTTGGATGACACTCCAAGCTCTTCAGATGAAGAGACAAGAGATGTTTCTATCGACGAAATCAAGGAAGATGATTATATCCCATCCTATCGATTGAAAGTCAATAACTGGGGTCGTGATGCCCGTCCGGAATACAATACATTCTCGGTTAAGGATAGCTTTACCAAAAATCTTTTTGATCAGCTTGGTTGTCGTAACCTCACACAACACCAATATCAGGTTGCTGCATTTATAATCGGATCTTTGGATGAGGATGGTTATCTGCGAAGAGACCTTGACTCGTTGGTGGATGATCTGGCTTTCAGAGCAGGAGTTACCACAGATGTTGAGGAGGTTGAGGAGATGCTTGCGGTAGTGCAGGACCTTGAGCCGACAGGCATTGGAGCGCGCGACCTGCGCGAATGTCTCATGCTTCAGCTCAATGCTTGCAAAAGCACGCCGGAGATCATGCTCGCCCGTCGCATCGTGGGTGACTTTTTCCAGGAATTTTCCAATCGCCATTTCAATAAGATCAGCACTCGTCTCAATGTCAGTGAGGAGGAGCTCAAGCGTGCGATTTCTCGCATTGTGAAGCTCAATCCGGCTCCCGGTGGAGAAGTGACTGACAGCTATGACGATCGCTCGCAGCAGATCATCCCGGACTTCGTGCTGGATAATGTTGACGGTCAGTTGTCTTTCAGCATGCCGAGATTTTCTGTCCCGGAGTTGAAAGTCAACAAGAAATATGCTGATATGCTCATGTCGTCAAAGAGCGGATCCGAACGTGCACAGAAGGAAGCAGCGACATTTGTGAAGCAGAAGCTGGACTCTGCAAAATGGTTTGTTGAGGCCTTGAAACAGCGACAGAACACACTCAGCAAGACGATGGAAGCGATCTTGCAATATCAGCATGATTATTTTGAGTCCGGCGATGAGACACAACTTAAGCCGATGGTGCTCAAGGATATTGCAGAGATGACAGGTTTTGATATCTCAACCATCTCCCGAGTCGTGAGCTCAAAATATATCGAGACTCATTTTGGCATCTTCCCATTGAAGTATTTCTTCTCTGAAGGCATGTCCAATACTGAGGGAGAAGAAGTCTCTACACGAGAGCTCAAGAAAGTGCTTCAGGAGTGTGTCGACAGTGAGGATAAACGCAAGCCTCTCACAGACGAGCAGTTGGTTGTGGAGATGGAAAAACGTGGATATAAGGTCGCTCGCCGCACAATTGCAAAATACCGCAGTCAACTTGGGATACCTCTCGCAAGATGGCGCAAAGAGCTGTAATACAATAAAATAAATAATCATGAAGCGTCTTCTTCTTTCTATGGCCTGCATACTCTGCGGGCTCAGTTTGATGGCATCCGAGCAGGAAGTTATCAAAGTCAGGCACATAGGTCCTTACTATGTGAGTGCTCCATATATGGTGGATAGCCTCGATGTAAACTCCAAGGCCTATAGCCAGAAAAGCATTTTGTCTTTGCATCTCTCGACAGAGCCTCTTGCTTCTGCTCAGTGGGTGGATCTGGCAAGTGTCAAGAATTCAACAGAAAAGCTTGGACTCAACGTGCTTGAGTTTTTTGTTGAAAACAGCAAGTATATTGATGCGACCATAGAAATAAAGGGACTCAAGAACTATGATCTTTACCTCGACGGGAAAAAGAGCTCGTCCAGTCTGGCCCTGACTCCTGCGACCCATAGTATACAGGTGAAGTTTCTGTCGGAGCAGGCCAATGACTCTGCAATCAGTATCTCTGTAAAGAGTAAAGGAGAGTTCTGCTTCAGGGAAGATGGCAAGCACATCTTTACTCTAAATGATGTATTGTCCGGCAAAAAGGTGTCCTCTGTGTCCGTCTCTCCAGATGGAACTATGGCATTTGTTTACTATGGAGTAAGCTCAGGAAAAACTACCAGCTACTACACAAATCTGCTCAATCTCAAAGATGGAAAAGTTGTGTCAAATCTTGCCGGAAATCCCAAGTGGATGCCTCGCAGCAGCAAGTTTTATATGACAGAGCAGACCGCAGAAGGAAGTGATCTGGTGAGCGTTGATCCCAAGACTTTTGAAAGGACGGTTTTAGTCAAAAACATGCCGTCAGGCAATATGCGCATCGCTCCAAGTGAAGATTATCTCCTTTATAGTTTTAGAGAAGATGGTCCTAGAGAGCGTAGCGATATATATGAAGTCCTCACTCCTGATGATCGTCAGAGAGGCTATAGAAGCCGCTCATATCTGGCCAAGTATGATATCAAGACCGGCTTGATGCAGAGATTGACCTTCGGTCATAGCAATACCTATGCAAACGATATTTCAAGGGACGGTCACAAGATTTTGATGATGGTTTCTACTGAAAACCTTGAGTCTCGTCCTACCAGCAGAAATTCTCTCTATATCTTGGATGTAAATACCCTTCAGACAGAGCTGCTTGTAGAAGAAGATGGTTTTATTAATTCGGCAGTGTTCTCTCCGGATGGCAAGCAGATTCTCATCTCAGGTTCTCCAGAGTGTCTTGGGGGCATCGGCCTTAATGTCAAGCCGGGACAGACTCCAAATATCTATGATGTCCAGCTTTATTTGATGGACCTTGAAACAAAGAAGATTAAGGCTCTTACAAAGAATTTTGACCCAAGCGTGGGCACCTTCAAATGGGCTGATGATGGAAATGTCTACTTTAAAGCCGAGGATAAAGATTGTATAAATCTCTTCAAACTGAATCCTCGTTCTGGTAAGATATCTCAGATACGCGTAGCAGAAGATCTAGTTGAGAATTTCAGTATCAGTTCGGACGCTTCCGTGCTGCTTTATTCGGGCGAGAGCGCCAGCAATGCGGACCGTATCTACAAGATGTATGGTGCGGATGGCAAGAGCATCGTGGTTGATGATTTGAGTGCAGAGAGGTTGGCAGATGTGAGCCTAGGCGAATGTGTGCCTTGGTCATTCAAGTCAACTCGCGGAGATAAAATCAACGCCCGCTATTATCTGCCACCGGCATTTGATCCGCAGAAGAAATATCCGCTCATCGTCAATTACTACGGCGGCTGCAGCCCTACCAGCAGAACCTTTGAGAGCCGTTATCCTCATCATGCCTATGCTGCACTTGGCTATGTCGTGCTGGTGATAAACCCAAGCGGAGCGACCGGATTTGGACAGGAATTCTCTGCTAGGCACGTCAATACCGCTGGTAAAGGACCTGCAGAAGATATAATTGATGGAACAAAAGCTTTCTGTGAGCAGTTTGAGTTTGTTGATGCATCTAAGATTGGTTGTATCGGTGCTTCCTATGGTGGATTTATGACTCAGTATCTTCAGACTCAGACAGATATATTTGCAGCTGCGATATCACACGCTGGTATCAGCGATCACACCAGTTATTGGGGTGAGGGTTATTGGGGCTATTCATATAGCGAGGTCTCAATGGCTAACAGCTATCCTTGGTCTCATAAGGAGCTTTATGTGGATCAGAGTCCGCTTTATAATGCTGATAAGATAAATACACCGATACTTTTCCTGCATGGAGACTCCGACACCAATGTGCCTGTGGGAGAGAGTATCCAGATGTATACAGCTCTGAAGCTTCTCGGTAAGGAAACAGCAATGGTCCTGGTAAAAGACCAAGACCATCACATAACTCAATATGATCAGCGCATTATGTGGCAGAACACAATTTTTGCCTGGTTTGCCAAGTGGCTTCAGGATGATCCGACTTGGTGGAACAAGCTGTATGCGCCAAAAACTTTGTAGACAGACTGAAAACTAGGCCTCTGCGGAGGCCTTTGTGTTGCGCTTGCGTCGAGGGTGGCAGACGATCTGAATGTCGATGGCGTCTACCTTGTAGCCCCTGAACTTGCGTTCTTTAAGGTAACTCTCCACAAGCTTGACAAGATCGGCATCAACGACATCCTTATACTCGTTGTTTACTGAGTCGTAGAGGTGGGCGTGCTTGAAAGTGTTGACATCAAAGTACATCTTGTTGTTGGAACTCAAGCGCCTGTGGTAGACCTTTATGTCTGCCAGGTTGGAAAGGATGTTATATACTGAAGCAACGGTGACTTTTGCGCTGCCTGTGGCGTTGATAGCTTCTACAACCATGTCGGCGCTGGCGTGTCCGAGAGAGAGCATCGCTTCGTGGACAGCCAGTCTTTGGTTGGTTGCCTTGAGCTTCTTGTCTTTCAGTATTTCCTTAAACTGCTCCATGTTTGGGGCAGTGTTGTCTTTTTTACTTGCCATAATAATCTGCTTTAGCACACAAAGATATGTTTAATTTTGAATATTTCAAATTATAAATTAGAAAATATCAAAATAAGTACTTCGCATTTGTGCGCAGTGGTCGATTTAATAATACTGAGATTGCCAAATAATTACTATCTTTGTAAGTTATGAATACAAAGTGTCTTATTATTGGTGGCGGCCCTGCTGGATATACAGCGGCCATCTATGCATCCAGAGCTGCATTGGATCCTGTCCTCTATGAGGGTATGGAGCCGGGCGGACAGCTCACAACTACAACCACAATTGAAAATTTCCCCGGATTCCCCGGCGGTGTTGACGCAAATAAATTGATGAGTGATATGCGTGCTCAGGCCGTAGAGCTTGGCGCGGATGTCAGAACCGGCACTGTTACAGCCGTGGATTTTGATCAGAAACCATTTAAGGTGACTGTAGACGGGACAACAGAGATTCTTGCTGATTCTGTAATCATTGCGACCGGTGCTACTGCCAGGTATCTTGGTCTTGAGTCTGAGCGCAAGTTCCGTGGTCTCGGCGTTTCTGCCTGTGCGACTTGTGATGGATTTTTCTATCGCCGCAAGGATGTTGCTGTAGTTGGTGGTGGAGACACTGCCTGTGAGGAGGCTACATATCTTGCAGGACTTTGTAAAAAGGTCTATATGATCGTCAGAAGAGACGAGTTGAGAGCTTCCAAGGCGATGCAGGAGAGAGTTAAGAATACAGAAAACATCGAAATTCTCTGGAATTGCAACACTCAGGAGGTTTTGGGCGACGAGAGCGGTGTGACCGGAGCAAGGCTTCTGCGCAAGGATGGCGAGGTTTTTGATATCAAGATAGACGGCTTCTTCCTGGCTATCGGCCATCATCCGGTGAGCGATCTGTTTACCAAGTGGATTGATACCGACGAGCTCGGATATATCGTTACAGATGGTGTGAGCAGCCGCACAAATGTCCCTGGAGTCTTTGCTGCGGGTGATGTGCAGGATCCTCATTATCGTCAGGCCATCAATGCTGCGGCTTCCGGTTGCAGAGCTGCGTTGGATGCAGAGAAGTATTTGAAAGGAATTTAAGATAATATGAAAAGTTTTAAGATTATTGCTCTATGTGTCGCTTTGACTGCTGTGCTGGCTTCTTGCAAGTCACAGTATGATATGATGCTTGAGAGCAGTGACGTGGATGCTAAGTATGCTGCTGCATTTGAATATTTCAATCAGGGCAAGTATACCAAGGCGGCAGCCCTATTTGAGTCTCTTGCTATCCTTACCAGCGGTATGGCCAAGGATGATACCGTGCAGTATTATTGGGGACTTAGCAACTATGAAAACAGGGATTACTATACTGCAGAAACCAACTTTTCTCAGTTTGTATCCAACTACCCTCGTTCTCCTTTTGCTCAGAATGCGGAATTTCTGAGGATTGACTGCTTGTATAAAGCTACTTTGAGATATGAGCTTGATCAGGTGCCTACCTACACTGCAATCAGTGCAATCAGCGAGTATCTGCTCAACTATCCGGATAGCCCAAATACTGATATGTGTAATTTTATGCTTCAGGATCTGGGAGAGAGACTTGACAGAAAGGCCTACGAAGGAGCAAAGCTTTACTACAAGATGGAGGACTATCTCGCGTCTCGAGTGGCATTTAAGAATATTCTTAAGGAGGACGCAGATAACATCTATCGTGAAGATATCCTTTATTACTCTGCTATGTCATCATACAAATATGCCACTTTGAGTGTAAAGGAGAAACGCAAAGAGAGATTCCTTGTATTTATTGATGATTATCTCAACTTCATTGGAGAGTTCCCTGAGTCGGACTACCGCAAAGAGCTCGACGACCTCTACAATAAGGTGCGTGAAAATGTTTAAAAATTTTTGAAACCTTTTGCAATATAGCTCCCGTACAAAAGATATGGACAAGAAAATACCAAATAACACAGTAACGAGGAATATCAAAAACCTCGCAGCCCCAACAGGCAACATCTATGAGACAGTAGTTATCCTCTCAAAGAGAGCCAATCAGATTGCTCTTGCAGAGAAGAAGGAACTTGCAAAGAAGCTTGAGGAGTTCCGTTCAGAGAGAGATACAATGGACGAAGTATACGAGAATAAAGAGCAGATCGAGATCTCTAAGTACTATGAGAGACTCCCTAAGCCGGATCTCGTGGCCATCTCTGAGTTTGAGGACGGCGAGCTTTATTACCGTACCGCAGGCGAGGAGGGATGCTAGTCTCCCTTCATATTAGAAATTACATTTTAATAGACTCTCTGGATATCACTTTTCCAGAGGGTTTAATCATTATTACGGGTCAGACCGGTGCGGGAAAGTCCATCATGCTCGGCGCTCTCTCCTTGCTCTCCGGAGCCAAGGCGGATGTGTCCATGATTTCCCAGGATGCTGACTCGTGTGTAGTTGAGGCGGAGTTTAAGCTTCGCAGTGAGGAGCTTTCTGCAATATTGAAGGATGAGGATATTGATGCCGATGGGGATGAGGTGGTGATCCGACGCGTGCTCAACCGCTCAGGACGCTCGCGTTGCTTTGTCAATGATTGCCCTGTGTCGGTTTCTGTGCTGCAGGAGATTTCTTCTCTGCTGATCGATATCCATTCGCAGCACAAGAGTCTTCTGTTGTCGGACAAGCAGTTCCAGCTTGCTGTCCTTGATCATTTTGCAGGGAACGGACAGCTTCTGCAGCAGTGCGGCTCCAGCTACCGCAAGCAATCTGCCCTCAAGGCCGAGATTGCAAAGCTAAGTGCGCAATTGTCTCGCGCTCAAGCGGATTCTGATTACAATAATGCGCAGTTGCAGCAGCTCCAGGAGGCAGCACTCAAGGAAGGAGAGCTGGAAGAGCTTGAGACGGAGCATCGCACATTGGCCAATGCCGAGCAGATTCAGGCAGCTTTGTATGCAGTGCAGCAGTCTCTCAATCCTCATGACCAGAGCATCGCTTCATCATTGAAGGAAGCGGCCCGCAGACTTGACGGCATATCTGCTTTTCTGGAAGACTCTGCGAGCTTCAGCGCTCGTCTGGAGTCGGCTCGCTATGAGATAGAGGATATCAGCGACGAGGTGCAGTCTGCTATCCAGAAACTTGACCTTAGCCCTGATAGATTACAGTGGGTGGAGGATCGTCTGTCCTTGCTGTATTCGCTCATGCGCAAGCATAATTGTGCTAATGTCTCCGAGCTCATGGAGCTGAGAGATCGCCTTGCTCTGGAGGTCGTGGATGCTTCTTCGCTGGAGGAGACGATTTCGGAGCGTCAGCATGAGCTTGGTGCTGTGCAGGCAGAGCTCCGCAAAATTTGCGACGCCCTCTCTGACTCACGCAGAAAGGCCGCGCCGGATTTTGCTTCGCAGATCCTTTCTTCTCTGGTGTTTCTCGAGCTTGAGTCCGCTCAGTTTGAACTCCAGGTGGACTCTCTTCAGGAACCCACAGAAAGAGGCGCAGATAAAGTCAGTTTCCTCTTCTCATCATCAGGTCGTGAGCTTGCAGATGTGTCGAAGGTCGCTTCCGGCGGTGAGATCTCTCGCATAATGCTGTGCCTCAAAGCCATGATGGCGAGATTTGTCGGGATGCCGACTCTCATCTTTGACGAGATAGACACCGGTGTCAGCGGCAGCGTGGCCGACAAGATGGGCCAGATGATCTGCAAGATGGGACAAGATATGCAGGTGTTCTCGATCACCCTTCCTCAGGTGGCAGCAAAGGGCAAGGCACACTATCTGGTCAGCAAGCAGGGGGATATGTCTCGCCCGATCACCAGGATTATCCGCATCGACGGCGAAGAGCGAGTAAAAGAAATAGCCCGCCTTTTGAGCGGGGCTACCATTACGCCTGAAGCTATCTCCAATGCTAAATCCCTACTTCACGAGGGTCTGAGTTAAGTCGTTGTTGTAGATGACCTTACGGACAGCGGTGTTGATCCTTCCGTGTCCGCTCTCTTCCTCAAACTTAAAGTCTGACTGCAATCCTCTCTGAGAAAGCTCAGGGAGTTTTTTGTGCCATCTGCGGCCATAACTGTCACACATATTGACAAAATATTTGACGATGTCATAGCCTTGGAAGGCAAACTGACCGGGCTCGTTATGGAAGAAAGACCTGTATTTGATCACAAAATCCTTGACCTCTTGTGAGTTGTAATCGATGTAATATGCTGTAGTGAGCCTTGTGTTGGCATTGTAAAGGTCACTCACATTGTCTCCGATATTGCTTCTGACCCTTGATGTGCTATAGAGGGTGATGTTCTTATACTGCTGAGCGGCAATTGCTGCGCTACGTGTCGCTCCTGCGAGGAAAGAGTCACTGTCTGTCGCAACTACCACGCGGTAGTGGAGGTTTTCTTCAAATGTCACATCGTTGAGGGAGCGGACCACATTGAACATGAGCTTGTTTTCTCTTAGCTTGCCCAGCAGTCTTGATGCCTGCTGGCCGGTAGGGTAGGCTCCGTTGTCGCTGATGACGATGATCTGGTCTGTGACTTGTGTGTCCTGAGCAATCCATTCTGCGAGCACATCGATCTGACGATACCATGGCACAGGGGACTGAACGATATTGCAAGAGTCGACAAGCTCTGCTGCTCTCGGCTCAAGCGGAGATATTATCACCCTGTTGTCAGGCACATTGCCGGCAATCGCAGAAATGTCCTTGTATGAGATCGGGCCGATGATTATGTCATTGTCTCTGATGATGTCGACAGTAAGAGAGTCTTTGCTTGTATCCAATACATTCAACTTGACCTTCAGTCCTGACTCGCCCAAATCTCTAAGTGCGATCAGAGCACCGCAATACATGTCAAGGAAGTTATTGCTGGGTTTTGGTCCTGACAGGTTAAGCGGGAGCGCAAGAGCAACTCCTACCTGTGGCGCAGGATCAAAGAAATACATTGCATCTTCTATTGTGTTCTCAATGATTTCCTCAAAAGTTGTTGCAGTGTCGGCGGCACTCACTGTGTCGACTTTGACCTCAACCACAGGCTTCTCTTTTTTGTTTTTGTTCTTGTTTTTCTTACCTGGGAACAAATACCATTGTGCATCTGCACAAAAGCTTGCCAGACAGATGAGGGTAATTATTGTGAAGACTCTTTTCATTATTGTTGTTTTAATAGGCTTTCTAGAAAACTGATAAAGTCCTTGCAGAATCTGTTCCAACTCAGTCTTTCGTTTTCTTGTTTGATGGCGTCAATGCAATTTGCTCTGAGCTTGTCATCATTGAAATACTGCTCGATCGCGACTTTGATTGTCTCAGGCCTGCAATCTTTGCACACGATGCCTTTGTCTCCGATGGTCTCCTTCAGCCCACCGACATCAGTAACTACCATAGGCTGCTCGAAGTGATTGCAGATGGCGCTGATGCCGCTTTGCGTCGCACTGCGATATGGTAGGACAGTCAGGTCTGCAGCGGAGAAATAATTCTTTACTTCGTTGTCACTGATATAGTTGAGGAAGCAGTGGATGCGGCTGGCATTTGGGCTCTCGTCAATCAGCTTCTGGTATTTTTCAAATGAGCCGTATGGCTCTCCTGCGATGATCAGGCGGTAGCTGTCATCAAGTGCGCTGAAAGCCTGGATGAGTATATCAAGACCTTTATATTCTCGGATCAGACCAAAGAACAGGATATTCTTTGTGCCTGGCTCGATGCCAAGTTTTTTGAGTGCTTCTGTTTTGGGAAGTTTCTCACCAAAGTGAGTATATACAGGGTGGGGTATGACTGTATATCTCGCTTTGGGACTGATATTAAGCAGGTCTTGTGATACTTCGTGACAAAGGGTGATGCTACCGTCGACTCCTCCAAGAAAATACTTTGTCAGAGGTCTGTCAAAGAAGTGTGGCTCGTGTGGGATTACATTGTCGATTATTGCCACTACCTTGCACCTGCCTTTGCTGAGCTTTTTCACTTTTCTGGCAACATAGCCAAGTGAAGGAGCAAAATACGACATCCAGTAGCGCACTACAAGGATGTCAGGTCCCCACTCTGCAATGGTCTTTGCAGTCTTGCCCCATGTAAATGGATTTGCCGTGTCCAATAGAGCTGTTGACTCTACCGACACGGCATTATCTTGCGGCGTGACTTTTTGTGTCTTGCCCGGAAATAAAAATGAAGGATACTGTCTTGTGAAGTTGAAAGCGCGTAAATCGTGCCTGTCTCCCAGCTCTTTAAGAAGATTGGCATTGAACTGGGCGATCCCTCCTCTGAAAGGATAGAAGCAGGACAGTATCGCTATCTTCAAAATTATTTGTTGTCTTTAGATTTGATGTAGGCTGCGTTGAGGCCCTCGAGAAGCTCGTCAGTGATGTCAAGCTCTGCGTTGCCTGTAACAACCGGAGTAGGAAGGATGCTTGAGCCCTGAGTGGCAATGATCATAGCATAGTTCTTTTCTGCATTGTACTCATTGACAAATGTATTGATGGCGTCAGCGATCTGGTTCATCATAACCTGCTGCTCTTCAGCGATCTCCTGCTGCTTCTGGTTGTAGTAGTTCTGGAAATTTGCCTGCTGCTCAGAAAGAGTCTGGCTCTGTCTTTCAGCCACGCTCTGAGTCAAGAGACCCTTGTTGATCTTGTCCTGGAAAGCCTTGACGTCCTTCTCAAGCTTGGTACCTCTACGAGTTACTTCCTCGTTGATGCTGTTGGCTTTGCTTTCAAATACGCTGAGAAGATCGTTGGCCATATCATACTCGTTCATTACGCGATCAAGATCAAAATAAACGATTGCGCCTGGCTCTGCGCTGACCTCAACGGCCTCGGTCTGAACTTCTTCCTGTTTAGGTGAGCTGAAATTTACAATTGCAAGCACAATCACACCTACAAGTGCAACGATGCTGAGAATAAGTGGTAACTTTTTCATTATTAATTTAAATTATACTATTGTTCAAAACTAATGAACCGCAAAATTAGTCAAAAAACTGATATGATTATAAAAGACAGGTCAAATATTTCTCAATTGTCGGTTCAAGACCATAATACAAGGCGTCGCAGATGAGAGCGTGACCGATGCTGACCTCGTCGACCCAAGGGATGGTCTTGGCAAAATATTCAAGGTTTTCAAGTGAGAGGTCGTGCCCTGCATTGAGACCCAGTCCGAGTTCCTTGACCCTTTGAGCTGTGATGAGATATGGCTCCATCGCC
>CALEJC010000152.1 GCA_937898205.1 uncultured Bacteroidales bacterium | reverse complement strand
ATCGGAAATGATGGCGTCCTCTGCGGTGAGAAGCGGCTCAAATACGCCTCCATTGGCGTCAAAACAAGCTGCATAGAGGATCGCGTCTTCTGTATGGAAATATTCGGCTATCTCCTTCTCCAGTTGCTTGTGGAGGTCCTGAGTGCCGCAGATGAAGCGCACTGACGACATGCCGTAACCGCGCTCGTCCATGGCTTTCTTGGCGGCTGCGATGAGGCGGGCATTGTCTGCAAGGCCAAGGTAGTTGTTGGCGCAGAAGTTGAGGGCTTCGCTTCCATCCTGAAGCGTGATCTGTGCTGATTGTGGCGAAGCGATGTTGCGCTCTCTCTTGTATAAACCTGCCTGCTCGATAGACTCCAATTCTGCCTGGAGATGCTGTTGAAATTTTCCGTACATATTTCTGTGTTTATAATCGAGTACAAAGTTACATTTTTTAAGGAAAAATAGTACATTTGTATATCTTTTAATCAATACATATGAAGAACGTTCTTGTAGTTGGCTCCACGGGCCAGATTGGCTCTGAACTCACGATGACTCTTAGGAGACATATCCCCAACGGAAATGTTGTCGCAGGATATATCCCCGGTTCAGAACCCAAAGGAGAATTGCTTGAAAGCGGTCCTTCAGAGATTGCCAATGTGTGTGATGCTGCGCAGATGGCAGCTATCGTGGACAAGTATAAAATCGATACTATCTATAACCTGGCAGCGCTTTTGTCGGCTGTAGCCGAGAAGAAACCTCTACTTGCTTGGGATATTCAGATGAATGGTCTTCTTAATATCCTTGAGATCGCAAAAGAAAAGGGCTGCGCTGTGTTTACCCCGAGCTCCATCGGCTGTTTCGGCCCTAGCTCTCCTAAGAAAAATACTCCTCAGGATACTATTCAGCGTCCAAAAACCATGTATGGTGTGACCAAGGTTGCGACCGAGCTACTGAGCGATTACTACCATACAAAATTTGGCGTGGATACCCGTTCGGTGAGATTTCCGGGCTTGATCTCCAATGTCACTCTGCCGGGTGGCGGTACAACAGACTATGCTGTGGAGATCTTCTATGCAGCAGTCAAGGGAGAGGAGTATGCCTGCCCGATCAAAGCCGGAACCTATATGGATATGATGTATATGCCGGATGCTTTGAAAGCCTGCATCAATATCATGGAGGCAGATCCTGACAAGCTCGTGCATCGTAACTCGTTTAATGTCTCAGCGATGAGCTTTGATCCTGAGATCCTCTATGCGGCCATCAAGGAGATCCTTCCGGACTTTAAGATGGTATATCATGTGGACTCTGTCCGTCAGGCTATCGCCGAATCATGGCCTGACTGCCTGGATGACAGTTGTGCCCGCAATGAGTGGGGATGGAATCCAAGCTACGACCTCAAGTCTATGACAGCTGATATGATTGACAAACTCTCAAAGAAACTTTTATAGTATGGACAAGAAGCTAAGCCTTAATCCCAATGTCCTGGCAGCAGCTATTGGCAAACTCCCTAAGGACTTTACAAAGGAAGACATCATCAAGTATATGTCGCACAATGACATAAAGCTTGTCAACTTTATGTATCCTGCTGCAGACGGACGACTCAAGACTCTCAACTTTGCAATCAACAGCATGGAGTACCTTGAGACTATCCTTACTTGCGGAGAGAGAGTCGACGGCTCAAGCCTTTTCCCATTTATCGAGGCAGGAAGCAGTGATTTGTATGTGATCCCTCGTTTCAGAACGGCCTTCTTGGATCCGTTTGCGCAGATTCCTACTGTCACCATGCTTTGCTCATATTTCAACAAGGACGGACAGCCTCTTGAGAGCTCTCCTGAATATACTCTGCGCAAGGCATGCAAGTCGTTTAAGGATGTTACAGGATATGAGTTCAACGCCATGGGTGAGCTTGAGTACTATGTGATCGCTGAGGATGAGGGACTTTATCCGGCTACCGATCAGAAGGGCTACCACGAGTCAGCTCCTTACTCTAAGTTTGGGCATTTCCGTACTCAGTGCATGTCCTATATCGCTCAGGCCGGAGGACAGATCAAGTATGGTCACTCCGAAGTGGGAAACTTCTCTCTTGATGGCAAGATCTATGAGCAGAACGAGATAGAGTTTCTTCCTGTCGATGCGGAATCCGCTGCTGATCAGCTTGTTGTGGCAAAGTGGATTATCCGCAATCTTGCCTACGAATATGGCTATGATGTGACTTTTGCCCCTAAGATCACTACCGGCAAGGCAGGCTCAGGTCTGCATATCCACATGAAGATCACCAAGGACGGTAAAAATCAGATGGTTGCCGACGGCGCGCTTTCAGACGTGGCACGCAAGGCTATCGCCGGTATGATGGAGCTTGCTCCTTCGATCACTGCCTTTGGCAATACCAACCCGATGGCATATTTCCGCCTCGTGCCTCATCAGGAGGCTCCGACAAATATCTGCTGGGGCGACAGAAACCGATCGGTGCTTGTGAGAGTTCCGCTTGGCTGGAGCGCAGGTTCGGATATGTGCAAACTCGCCAACCCACTTGAGAAGGAGTCAGATTTTGACACACGCGAGAAGCAGACTGTGGAGATGCGTTCGCCTGACGGATCGGCAGATCTTTATCAGCTCATCGCAGGACTCGCGGTTGCATGCCGTCACGGTTTCGAGCTGGAAAACGCTCTTGAGATTGCAGAAAAGACCTATGTCAATGTCAACATCCACAAGAAGGAAAACGAGTCGAAGCTCAATCAACTTGCTTCGCTTCCGGATAGTTGCGTGGCTTCAGCGCAGTGCCTCAAGGCGCAGAGAGCAATCTATGAGAAATATAATGTCTTCTCTCCTGCAATGATTGACGGCATCATCTCAAAGCTTGAGTCTTTTGATGATCTGACTCTCAGGGCCGACATTAAGGACAATCAGGAAGAGCTTCTGAAACTTGTAGACAAGTACTTCCACTGCGGATAGTGATGATCAGACAAAAAAATAGTTCGCTTGACTCAAGCGAACTATTTTTTTTACCATCTTCCGCCGGCGCCGCCGCCTCCGAAGC